>QMPG01000360.1 GCA_003648455.1 Bacteroidota bacterium | reverse complement strand
GTAAGAATCTCTTTTTCAGAAATTTTCAAGAAACTTTCCAGCTTTTCAATCCAATCAGCCATTTTCATTAAGCGACCATTAGTTGCTTGTAATTCTGCGAAATCAAGAAATAGAGTAACAATAAGATTCAATTGCTTTAATTCATTTTCGGAAAGATAATTCTTAGCAATTCCAATATCGCGAGTTGTAATATAGTTTCCTTTAAAGTTTGTTAACCCTAACAATGGTTTTTCAGAATCAACTCTCTCAGAAATTAATTCTGCAGCTGTTTTTCCGTGAACTGCATAATGCATTTTATTTTGCACAGTTGCAAAGAAGAGTTTAGTAATTTCAGCATCGTTTTTATAATCAATACTGGTTGAGTAAATATCTGTTACTTTTTGATAAAAATTTCTTTCGCTACTACGAATATCACGAATTCTTTGGAGCAGTTCTTCAAAGTAACGGGATCTTGCACCTTCTTGTTTAAGGCGGTCATCATCCATTGTAAAGCCTTTCACAATATATTCACGAATCCGTTCAGTTGCCCATTTTCTAAATTGAGTTCCTTGTAGCGATTTAACTCGATAACCAACAGAAATTATTACATCTAAATTATAGAAAAATGGAGCTTTTTGCTGAAATTCGGAATTTCCGAATTTCTGCATAGTTTCTGTTTCTATCAGTTCATTCTCTTTATAAATATTTTTTATATGCTCGTTAATTGTTGATTTCGCTTTACCAAACAAAATCGCCATTTGTTCTTGAGTTAACCAAACAGTTTCATCTTTCAAGTTAACTTGAAGTTTTGTTTTTCCATTTTCTGATTTATATATAATTATTTGATCCACAATTAACTCCAGAAACTAAGTTTGTTTTCTTTTGCCCATTTTTCAAAAGCAAATGCAATTTCATCTAAATCGTGATCTTGAATTAAGTGATTATGTTCATCAAGTAATCTATCACCATCTTCATTAATTTTATACATCTCTTGACCAGAATTATCTTTCCCTGATTTTTCAGAAACAGCCATAAAAACAGGATAATCATCAATTTGAGGATTAATTTCATCATCCCATTTTTGGATAAATAAGACAGAGGTTTTAGTTCCAGTATGTGGTTTAAAAGTGTTTCCATCCAAACCAACAACACCTAGTAAACGAGCTTTTTCCATAATGAAGTCACGAATTCTTTTGTCTGAAGTATTATTAAATCTTCCTTGTGGTAAAACAATAGCCATTCTTCCACCAGGTTTTAAGAAATCCAGATTACGCTCTATGAAAAGTATATCACGTGAAATTTTAGAAACTTTTTTATTATTTTTAAAAGCTACATCATAATTTGAGATCAAACGACCATCTTTAATATCTCCGGCAAAAGGAGGATTTGCCATAACAATATCAAAATTAAACTCTTTCGGGTCATTTGGATCTACAGCAAGGTCAAGTAATCTTTGATAACCTTCATTGTAGGTTCTTGTCCATTCTCTATCTTTTTGCTTTTCACTCCATCTTGTATAATCTAAGGTGTTAAGATGTAATACATTTGTTTTCCCATCACCTGCAATCATATTCAATGTTCTTGCAACACGAACCGATTTTTCATCAAAATCAATACCAAATACTTTTTCAACATAGTCCTTTTGAGGATTTGTTAATTTTTGATTTGAGAAGTTTGCAAAATGTGCTTTGCCATTGCTTTTTAGTTTTTGCCAAACATTAAAAAGTGTATGAACAGTAAATCCACAACTTCCACAAGCGGTATCAATCATATATTCATCAGAATTGGGATTCATCATATAAACACACATATCAATTACATTTCTTGGAGTGAAGTATTGTCCTTTTTCACCTTTTGCAGATTTGTTAACAAGATACTCGAAAGCTTCGTCTATTACTTGTAAATTAGAGTTGAACAATTTAACATTTTGCATAAATCCAACACAAATTTGAAGATGATTTTCATCTGTTATCCTTAAAGGCTCACCTTTTTCGAAAATTCCAGGCCATTTATTTTTCGCTCTAGCAAACAGTTTGTTAATTATATCTTTTGTTAGATGAGCATCACCTCTACTACGAAATTCTAAATTTCTAAAATTGTGATCTACAATATTCAACTCTATCAATTCTTTTTCATTCAATTCAGGATTTGCTTTTTTGGCATTTTTTAGAAGACCTTCAATCAAAACTCTGTCATCAGAACTTTCCATTTCATCAAAAAGCTTAGTGAAAATTAATTTAAAAACTTCTTCGAAAACATCAACACCAGCATTTGATAAAACTTCATCTTCCATTTCCTCAATTAATGATTTCAGTGTTTTTCTTTCTTCAGCTAATCGATCTTTGTGCATTAATTCAAGATATGAGAATTTTTCATTTTTAATATCATCAATTGTTTCTGAAGCTTTTGGAATATCAGTAAGAGGCTCAAAATAATTCGGATCAAGTCGTTCGTAATAATTAATTTCAACACCATTTGCCCAAATTGCAAGTGGTGCACCAGTTGCATTAGTATAACTCTTTAATTGGTCTTTTCCATCTTTGGCTTTATGTTTTTTTACTTCTACAACACAATAAACACTAGATTTATCAACTTTGTTTAGAATTACAATATCAGCTAATTTTTTTTCTCTACCAAATGATACAGAATATTCTACTTCAATTAAATTTATTGGATAATCATATTCATTAACAAGTTTGTAAAGCATCAGTTGCCTTACAATTTCTTCTGGTTTAGCTTGAATATCTTTATTACGTTTGAAACACTTCAAGTAAGGTTTTTCTTTTTTTAGGAATAAACTCTCTTCTAATTTATCTATACTTTCATTGGAAAAAATTGTTAAATCATATTTTCCAGTCGATTTTATTATTTCAGAAATCTGCATTTTGATTCTCCATTTATTACTTTCACCCACTCAATTAATTAGTAGATTTTATGCAAACATATTTTTAAATTACTCTCTGACGGAGCTAATGTTCTGCGTGTGCGGTGTGATCGGAACGATCACGCCAACAAAAAACAGCCCAAAACCCTGAACCGTAAGGTTCAGGATAAAACCACCAACGAACCTGAACAACGACACGCCTGTTATATGCATTCATTTTCTTTCTACATCGAATATGACCCATCAACAAAAACTTTTTCAAGTTTATCTCCATTTACACGATAAATGGTATAAGTCTGAATCCCGGTACCTCTTTGAAAGTATTTGCAATAGATATAATAAGTATCTGCAATTTTGAAAGAATCAAAGAATCTCGTGGTCGTTTTGATTACTACTCTATTTTCATCGGGAAGTACTAAAGCTATAAACGGGTGATTCATGCCATTTGCAGCTTTTCCATTAACGAAAAAATGATTAGCATCAAGTTCATATATATGAAATTCGAACCTGGAATTTATTTCTGCTATCAATTGATTATTATTCAAAGAATCTGGTAATTGATAACGAAATTCCATTTGACGATTTAACACTTTGTGGTTTCTTAAGAAATAATTAATAATAACATTTTCTACATGTTTATACTTATTTTGATCTTGTGTGTTTGCAAATGGTTTTATTGTTACTTGGTTTAAAGTAGATGATTTTTGGGAAACGAGAAACAGGTCATTCCAACTCGCTCTAATTGAATCTGGAAAAGAGATTATTACTCTTGGACCATAGTCATCATTATCGACTGTTTTAAAACCTTCAATATCAAAAGGATTAATACAATCAGTATTCAGTTTTAATGCCTTGAATCCTTTTTTAATATTGAAATAACCATCACAAAGAGAATCTGGTAAATCAACTTTTGTTGTACCGTAATGATTATTTTTATCTTTTTTTATACTTTTTTCATAGCAAGTTCTAATGATTTCTGCATAATTGTATTTATTGATATTATAATAACTCATATTAATGTGACCACGTATAGAAAAGTAGATTTCATCATCATTAATTTTTAAGGTGTTATCATTTACTTGAGCAGATACTAATACAAAGAGTGATAGAACTACTAATATCAAGAATCTCTTTACCATAATCTTTTTCTCCTATTTCGAATGCATATAATGATTAGCGTATGCTACGGAATCAGAATGATTCCAGGTAAGCATGCAAATCATTACTTTAATCGTAAGATTCAAGCCAATACACCTGCAAAACTTACTCC
>QMPG01000359.1 GCA_003648455.1 Bacteroidota bacterium | reverse complement strand
TTAATTTTTTCAAAATCTAACTTGGGGCATTGCCCCAAGTATAGATGTGATTAGATTTTTCTCTAAACTACACAGCAAATAAATATTAATTGTGTCATGCTGAACTTGTTTCAGCATCTGTTTTTTTAGAACCTAAGGTCTGCTTAAACATGACAGGTTTTTAATAAAAATTCTACGAGGGTTTTAAACCCTCGTAGAGTAAAGTTACAACCTAATTTTTTAAAGGCGTTAATTCATATTTATGAACAGGGTTATACTCCATTATCCAAATAAAAGGGAATGTGAAAAAAATTCCACCAACAACAGCGCCAACATCAACCTGTTCGTTTTTTTGAATTGTGATGTTAAATGTTTCGTAACCTTCTTTTTTAAGTTTAATGGTAGTTTTTGTTCCCACAATTTTTGTGTCTTTCATTGTGTAAGGCGTTTTGCCAACAGGTTGTTCGTTAAGATACAATGAAGCGCCTGTTGGTTCTGATTGAATTACGGTTGTGCTTGAACAAGCAGAAAACAAAACAACAACAGTAAATATTACAGAGAGTGATTTAATTGTTTTTAAAAGTTTTTTCATTTCTATATTTTTTAGTATTTGGTTTATCAAATTTAATATTTTTTTATTTATTAGAAAAAAAACAAGTTTTTTTCAGCAGACTTTACTTAAGATTATTAGTGTTTCAATAAATAAAAACTTTTGTTAGCTTTGTTAGTTATAAATTTTTAGTGTGTGCCAAAAAAAAAAAAGAAAAGCTTAAAAAATTTATTTTATTCTTCGAATGAATCTTGGTGGATTATTGGTTTTTCTATATTCATTTCAGGAGGAATGCTTACAAATCCTCAAATTATTACTTCTTTTCTTCTGAAAGGGAACCTTGAAGGAATGTGGATTATATGGGCAGGGTTAACAGGAGTAGCTTTTGGAAAAGCCTTTTTTGCACATTTATGGAAAAATGTTCCTGTAAAAACAGAAAATGAACTAATCCTATTTCGTTTCTCAGGTAAAGGGGCTAAAATTTTACATGCATTTCGCAGTATATATGTTGGAGGTATTATTGCTCCTCTCGGTTTAGCTATGGTCTTTTTGGCTTTTGGACGCATACTGGCATTTTTATTTGATATATCAGATCATTCAGGGATTATAATATCTTTAATTATCGTTTTAATTTCAACGTTCTTTAACAGTTTAAGACAACGATTACGATTAGACAATATCTATTTGCTGTTTTTTATTGTAATTTTAATAATACTATTTTCATTTCTTGTTAAGAATATTGGCAGTTTGCATCATTTGTCACAAACCATTCATAATTCTTCCATTCAATACAGAATATTACCAAAAACAGGTACAAAAGCATTTACCGCTTTTTTGGTTTTTTTTCTTGTCCAGTGGTGGTCTGCTTCCATTATTGATTTTCCCAATCTTACAGGACAAAAATTAATGGCTGCAAAAAAAATAAGCGATATAACCAAAAGCGTTGTCCTTCCTTCATTATTGTTCTCTGTTTTTACATTAGTTTTATATACTATTCCATTTTACATATTAATGATTAATCCTTCTGTAATGAAAGGACTGAATGGTGAAGAGGCATTTATGACAATTTTTCCCAAAGCTTTACCTGATTATTTGTATTTTATTGTCGTGCTATTCTTTTTGTTGCCATTTATTACTTCTGTAAATAGCACACAAAATTGGGCGGGATCTTTATTGGTTCAAAATTTTTATATATATTATATACGAAAAGATGCAGACGAAAAACATATAAACAGAACGGGATTGATTGTAATGATTTTAATTGCTATTCTATCTGCAACTACTGCATTATTTGCCGATTCTATATTAGGAATAATAAAATATTTATTTGTAATATCTGCCGGAGTGGGACCTGTTTTTATTTTACGCTGGTACTGGTATAGAATTAATGCATGGTCACAACTATCTGCCATGATTTCTTCGTTGATTTATGCCAACTTATATCAAATATTATACGACAATGTTGCAAACTTTAAGATTTTTATCGATAATCTTTTGCAAAGATTAAATATGGATTTTTATCCCCTTGAACTTATTCTGTTAACCATTGCTGTTTGTTTAACATGGTTAATTGTTACATTTTTAACTAAGCCGACAAATAAAAATATTATTGAACGGTTTGCACAAACAGTAAAACCCGGAGGATGTTGGAATGTCAATAATTGTGGAAAAATATATTTTTGGAAGCGTTTCGCAGTAGCCATCATATTTGTTATCTCCGATTTTAGTTTTTATATAACAGTATGGCATTTTGTAAATGGAGACTATATTTTGTTTGGTTTATTTTATATTTTGTATCTTGTGTTCAAGATTGTGGCATATATAAGGCTAAACAAGGTAAATAATTATTATGACAAGGGTTAATTATAAATATACAGACTATGCTATAAAAGCTTTGCTTCAAGAAGTTGAAAAAAAGGCAGAGATGAATGTTAATAATACGTCTGATTGCTATATTCTATCCGGTGTTTTTGCAGAAGCGGGAATTTTAATTTCAGCATCTACAATTGCACGTTTATACTGTATTATTGTAAGCAAAAGCAAGCCATCAAGATATACATTAGATAAGCTTGCAGAATTTATTGGCGTACTAAATTGGCAAGTTTTTTTTTCAAAGATTTCAGAAAAAATTGAATGCGTATCCAATAAATCAATAATTTCTTCTAATGACAATTTTGAAAGTGAATTATCTCTTGTTAAATTTTGTCTTCAAGATAAAGCCTACAACCCCTTGTTTAATTACCTAAATGCAAATTTAGAATTATTTGTCGGTGGTGATTATTTGGAGAAAAACCATCAAATACTTTATGTTATTGATGTAGAAATTCGAAGGAACCCGGCTATTCGTAAAAATATTTTGCCATTTATTGTTAAAAATGAAGTGTTAAGGAGAAGGTATTTTGATAAATTTGTTGATATTGATGGTTTAAATAGGTATTTTGCTAAATTCATTGAAGAAGAATATATAAAAAACTTGAATCCTATAGATAAACTTTATAAAATGGATTTAATTTGGTCATATAGTATTCTTATCACAGCAGCCTTGTATTCAAATAGCATAAAAAAAATATTGAAATATGGATATAATTTAATTAAGATATTACCTCCCTGCCAATCTACCCTTTCTGAATTTCCCGGTGAAGTAATTGAACATAAAATATGGCCTTATGCCCGTTATCATTATGTATATATAATTTATTTATTCTACTCGGGGAATCTAAGAAATTCTAATATCGAAAAGGAATTAGAAATGCTTTATAACGATCTTTCAAAGGTTAGTTTTGTTGGTAATTCAAATGCCCTTGGACTTCTATTTGAAGCTCTCACAATAGTAGGAAAACAAGAATTTATTCTAAATTTTTCCGGCAACTACAAAAAAGTGCTTAAGGCAATTATTAAAGACGGTTTGATAACAATGGAAAATGAAGAATCTGTTATTAAATTAATTTATTACTACTCTTTAGCGTGTAATAATTTGGGGATAAACAGGGCTGAAATTTATCAATTTGAAGATATAAAAACAAAAAGAAATATTTTAAATAAAAACATTTGCAACACATATCAATTTTATTACAATGCAATAAAAGTATTGCAAGAAGATGATGAACAAAGTAAAAAAAAATATATTCAGCAAGCGTACCAATTTGCTCAAAATATAAATAATAAATTTTTAATGAAGCATTTATTAAAATTTAACAATTACGAAAAGCCACTAAGATACTGTGATTAAATCCAATTTTTTTTATAATTATTTTTCATAATTTTTTTTGTTATCTTTGATAAGCAGAAAGAAGGCTTTGGGTGATTCTTTACACCAAAGTTTATCTTGTGTAGTGAGGACTTGTTCCTCACTACTTTTTTTGCTTTGTAAAAAGCAAAAAGAAAACTTAAGCTCATCATTACGGATCACTAAAAAGTTGTGGAGAATCATTATAATCCGGGCTGAAAGCCCAATGGCAACGCCTCGGGTTAGATTATAGATTATTTTGACGTCCTGAAAGGACAAGTTAACCCGCTTTATTCATGCAAAAACGAAGTGAATTGCATGAATTAGCGATGGATAGTGGAAAGTAAAGCGGTAAACCCCGCATTAGAAGTACCCAAATTTGGGGTTTT
>QMPG01000358.1 GCA_003648455.1 Bacteroidota bacterium | reverse complement strand
TGAGCCAATAAAGCGGGTTAAAAAAAATAATAGCAAAAAAAATCCTCTTGAAAACAAGAGGATTTTTGCGGTCTGGACGAGACGCTTATTTACTTTACACAACTTTACGAAACTTTACATAATATTATAATTTTCAGGCGAATAACAACATTTGTTTATTTATTTATTTGTGTTTTTACTTAATTTTATGTTAATTTGCAACACAAATGCAACACAAATATTAAAAATCATGGAATCTTATTACCCTTTTGTTAAGCCAAATTACATTACCAAAAATGGAGACACTCCTATTTATATTAAATATAATTACAATAGAGTTAAGCGTACTTTAATTCCTGTTAAAATAAATATAAATCCCTCCCACTGGGATTTTAAGAAAAAAAAATTAAAAAAAGCCTGTCCTTACTATGAAAAATACGAAAAGGAAATTAGAAAACTATATAATAAAATTAGTAAGATAATTGAATATGCAAATGATTACGGAATCGACCCATCAATTGATTTTGTAATCAGTCAACTTAATAAAAAATTTGATCTAAAAGGGAAAAATGGGGATGACTTTTTTTCTGTATTAGATAAATTTATAGAAGAAGCACAAACAAGAGTAGTAAAAGATGTAATTAAAGATTACAAAGCTTTAAGAAAACACTTGATTGGATTTTCTAAATATGCAAAACAAGATATTTCTTTTAATACTATAAACTATTCTTTCTATCAACATTTTGTATCATACTTAACTTTTAATGCTGTTAAACCTGACAAAACAAAAGGTTTGGCAACTAACACTGTTGGGAAACAAATAAAAAATCTTAAAGTTTTTTTAAAAGACTGTATTAGGAAAAACATTTGCAAACCTATTGACTTAACTGACTTTAAAACTTTAACCGAAGAAGTTGATAAAATTTATTTAACTACTGATGAAATTAAAAGAATTGCAGATTTAGACCTATCAAACAACAAAGAATTAGATATTATAAGGGATTATTTACTAATTGGTTGTTTAACCGGTTTAAGGTTTAGCGATTTTTCTACTATTGAGAAACACCATATTAAAGGTGATTTTATAGAAAAGAAAATTAGCAAAACTCACAGGATGCAAAAAATCCCTTTAAAAAGAAAAGTTCGTGAAATATTTAACAAATATGAAAATGACTTACCAAAAATAAACGGACTTAAATTTAACAAACTAGCAAAAAAAATTGGACAGTTAGCCTTAATTAATGAAGAAATTGAACAAGTATATAAAAAAGGTGGTAAGAAAATAAAAACCCTAAATAAAAAATATGAATTAATTTCTTCGCACACTTGCCGAAGATCATTTTGCACAAACGAATTTCTTGCAGGTACTCCCCTAATATATATAATGAAAATGAGTGGACACAAAACACAAAAATCTTTTATGCGATATTTAAAGATTGATGAAGATGCAGCTGCAGAGAAAATGTTGGAAATTTGGAATAAAGAATTATAAAAAAAAACAAAACACTCTTTACTAACTAATTTAATTAATTCATTTGATTATTAGATTATTATTGATAATTTTAAAATATATTATAGATTAATAAAAAAATAAGAGACAAGTGTGTTTTAATGAGCTGTTATACGGGTATTTAAAATTACCAGACACAGCATAATTTATTCAGAAACAATAAACGAAATATAATATAATACATTTTACTTTTAAGTAAAATGTATTATATTTGCAAATCATAAATACTAATGAAGTACAAACTAGTAAAAATATCTAAATTTAGTGGAAATGAAGCTTCTGTTTACACATTGCTTATTGAAAATGAGCAAGGAAAATTTGAAGAATCTTTATTTGATATTTTTATTAATGAGAATAAAACTTTATATTTAAGTGAAATAAAAAATATATTTTCACGTTTAAAAACTATCGGGAATGATACAGGAGCAAGAGAAAGTTTTTTCAAGACTAACGAAGGAGTTCCTGGAGACGGTGTTTGTGCATTATATGATTCTCCCAGTAAAAAATTAAGGCTATATTGCATAAGGTATGGTAAAGAACTTATTGTTCTTGGGGGAGGTGGTCCAAAAAATGTTAAAGCATTGCAAGACGATAAAAAATTAAAAAAAGAGAATTATTTTTTAAGATGGTTGTCAAAAAAAATAACAGAATGTATACGAAATAATGATATTTTATTTTCTAATGATTTTATGGACTTTGAAGGCGACCTTATAATAAAAGACGATTATGAAAACTAAAGCAGAAGAATACAATAGTTCACTCATTGATGAAATTTTCGAATCTATTTCTCCTAAAGAAGAGAAAAGAATTAAATCGAAAATGCTATTAGCAGCTAAAATAGAAGATGCTATGAAAGCTAAAGGTTGGAACAAAACAAAATTGCTTGAAGCAACAGGTCAAAAAAATCCATCTGTGGCTACAAAATGGTTTTCTGGGACACATAACTTTACTTTTGACACTCTATTTGACATCCAAGAAGCTTTGGAGATAAATCTTTTAAACATAGAAGAAACCACTGAAGAGGTAGTTATAAAATATAATTTTGTTGTTCAATCCGTCCCTACTATATATCAAGAGAATAACCCAAGCAGAGTGAAGGCACAATCCCATTCACAAATTAATAGTTTTAATACATCAATGAAAATTGCAGAGGCATGAGTTCAAAAAAGGAAGAAAATATCGCATATCAATTAGTCAATATTGAAATACTTGAATCAGAAATGAAGGCACCTAAAGAGCCTTTACCCAAAAATATTATTTTTAGTTTTAATATTGCAATAGAACAAAGACTTAATATCGAGAAAAACCTTATTTTTGTAATTTGTGACATCACTACTTTTCCACAAAATAAGCCTGAACAAAAATTAGGTAAATTTCGTTCAAGTTGTATTTTTAAGGTTAATGATTTAAGCAAATACATAACAGAAGATAAAAAAATAAACCTTTCTGAAAATTTTATTTTCACATTAAATTCTGTTTCTATTTCAACTACAAGAGGATTGATGTTTTCATTATTTAAAGGCACTTTCTTGCAAGGAGCAATATTACCTTTATTTGATAATAATCAATTTAAAAAGAAAAAGAAATAATTTACAAGATGTAAGTATATTGTATATTTTATGTTGGGTTTAGAGGCTTTTTACGATTTTTGATTTGTAAAAAAGTTGATGTAAACCGATAGAAAATTGCTTCTAAATCCAACACTAAGCATATTCAAAATTTTGAATATTTCATAATGCCGTCAATAAAAAATAAATATCAAACAGTATATACTTTTCTTCCCTATTCTGCCAAATAAAACATATTTACAATTTGATTATATACCAAATAGTACAAATTTGATTTTTACTAAAAAATAATTGAAATTATCATTATCATAAAACACCTTTGTGTTTTATGTCTAGGTTGTTTTTAAAAGTCCAATTGTTAATGCTTCAAGAAAGGCTCTTTCTCTGCCATTTTCAACTTCAATATATTTAAACATATATCCATCGCTTAGTTTTATGTTATTGGGGTTTAAACACTTTTTTGAAAAAGACGAATTACCGTTTCTATGATTATTTAATCTTTGATTTAATCCGTCTTTCCCGCTTTTAGTAGTGCCAACGTGTAACACCTCGTTATTTGCTGAATAAATAATATAAACACCTTGCTTGTTAGAAACATTTACTGCTGTTCCCTTTTGTGGGAAAGTATGATTATCAAAATTAATCAACTTTTGGTGCAAATCCTTTATTATATCACACTCTTTCATACCACAAGCTCCTTTTCTTCCGGCTCCAATGCCTCCCTCAAAACCTGTTGCAAAAGCATTTCGTTTTGGCTTTGGCTGTTTTTTATGCTTTCTTCCAATTGGTCGCAATAGGCCATTAACTTGTCTAATTTTTCTACAATGGCTTTTTGTTCGGATAGTGGTGGAAGAGGTAAATCAATATCTCTAATTGTTCCCATTGATAAACTTGGTTGAGCAGTTGCTTTAACGTGTTTAAATATTTCTGCTCTACCATTATCTGACATTAAAAAATAATTGATAAATTTTAAATTCATCATATCTTCACAACCTTCAAAAGGTTCAAGTTTTGCAACATTAGGTGCTAAATGCCACCTTTCTTTTTCATGAAAACGAGCAACATCACCAATACCCGCACCAATAAAGGTAACTAACAATGCTTCTT
>QMPG01000357.1 GCA_003648455.1 Bacteroidota bacterium | reverse complement strand
TAATGTTCGGCAGCTGTCACGCTCGTCTTTTTGGGCGTGAAGCTGTGTGTTACGCCTATTCTTTCTGAAATCAGTTTCACTATCTTTAGCAATTTTCAATTAATTCAAATTTGTTGTTCAACGGTGAGTATATGAGGCGTTGGGTGCTTTGAAACGCTTCATTTTCAAGTTACGACTAATTTTATTTAGTGCTATCTGTCAAATGCACTATATTTTTTGTTACCTTGCGTTATTTCTTCTTTTCCATTTAAAACAATAGTGTAATAAATAAAACCTAACGCTTTCTTTTTTTCTTTATAATTCCCTGTAATAATACTCAAATAGTGCTTAACCAATTCAATAATTTCAGTTTCTTTACAATTCATTACTTTTTTCCATCAGCTTTCATTTTTTGATAAATGACTGAAACCAAACCAATGTTATCTTTATTTTCTTTATTCCATTTTCAATTTTTTCAATGCTTTTTTCTTAAATCCTTTAAAATTTTTCAAAATACTGAAAAAAGGGACAGGTATAATATCCTGACTTGCGGTCTTTTGTGTTTTCCTATTTATCTTGCCTTTTGTAACGAGTTCTTTTCCTGCAAGTTCAAGTGCTTTGTAACTTTCTAATATCTTCGGATATTGTTTTTCCTTTTCAGGATTTTTTCCGTGTCCTGTTACTTTTCCAGAACGTCGTATTATTGTCCCGACTTGTGGTGCGTCCATAAATTTTGAGAAAGTTTTGAAATATGAAACAACATTTTTAGACATTTCATTTTCAAAATTATCGTGGCAAATTAATGTTACAAAAGGTTTTGAATAAATATCTTTACTTATGTGATGAAAAAATAATCCGCTTTCTGATAATTTAAACTCTTTGCTGTTGCCTGTTGCATTTATTCGGTCTATAAAAACTTTCATTAAGCCCGACATATTAAATACATAAATAGGTGTAGCATAAATAATTATATCGGCTTCACGCATTTTATTGAAAATCATTGCAACGTCATCTTTTTCTTCATAAATACATTTTAAAAGGTGTTTTTCGGTGTTACAAACACTGCAACCTTTGCAAATATTTATCTTTAATTTTGCAAGTGTAATTTCTTCACAGTCAGCACCTGCATTTTTTGCTCCTTCAAATAATTTTTCGATTAAAAAATGAGTGTAGCCCCTTTTACCTGTATGACTTCCGTTTATTGCAAGTATTTTCATTAGTTTAAATATTAATTATGTTTTTTAGATTTCCAAAAAATACATAGGTCATCGCTAAAAATTAATGTCTCCCTCGCTGAGGGTTTCATAATTTCTATTTGTTAAAATGGTCTTTTAAAATCATTTCTGCACATAAATTTCCTGAAATACTTACTGTAATTATTCCTGCTCCCGGAAAATTATATTGTCCTGCGTGATACAAGTTTTCTATATGTGTTTTTATATTTCCCCTTTCTTTTCCGCTCTGATTAATAGTGTGGGCTAAACCCTGTAATCCACCTTCGGTTGCAAGTGTATATCTCTCTATTGTTAAAGGTGTTGCAGTATTTTGAAAAACTATCCTGTCTTTTAAGTTTGGTATATATTTGCCAAAATTTTCGATTATTTTTTCTGCAATTTTTTCTTTAAATTCTCTATATTCTTTTTTATCTTTTCCTTTTATAAACCAATTGTCTTTATGATTGTATGGAATTAAGCACGAAATATTTACAGAACGAAATCCTTCGGGCGAATTTTCTTTTCCTTCAACAGTTATAACACCGCTTGAAGTAATGGTATCCAAATCCCAATTATACATTTTTTCATAAACCTTTTTGTCGCCTATTTTGCTGTCTCCTGTTACAAAAGTTGTTGTATATTCTAAACCTTCACCATTTTCTTCTTTTATGCCGAGAAAAAGTTGAAAAAGAGAGCCGGATTGTTTTTGATTATTTATTTGATTTATAAATTTTTCACTTGATAAATTTTTATCAAGAAGTTGCGTGTAAGTTTCCTGATTTGATGCAGTAGAGACTACTATTTTTGATTTTATTTCTGAACCGTCTTTGAGTCGCACTCCAATGGCTTTTTTATTTTCTGTCAATATTTTGGCAACATATTTTGAGACAACAACTTGTCCGCCGTTTTCGTCGATAAAATTTGCAAGTGCATCAATAACTTGTTTTGTTCCGCCTTCAATTAAGTTCATTCCTTCTCCTATATGATGAACTGCCCACATATTTGCATATCCTATAAAACTTTGTTGATGATTGGGTAAAGTGGTATAAGCTCCGAGCATTGTCAGAAAAGTAATAATTTCTTCATCTTTAAAGAATTGCTCCATAAATTGACGTGTATTCTTTTTGATATTTTTGAAAAAATAAGGGTGTTTAAATAATAATTTTATTGGGTTTACTTTTTTCTGGCTTGCCAAATAGTTATTGCCTTCAACAATTTTCAGCATTGCTACAAAATAGTTTTCAATATTTTGTTTTTCGGAAGGGAAAAGTTCAATTACATTTTGCTTATATTTATCAATATTCAAATCTGCTTCTAATATTTTATCATCCGAACGAACTACATAAGAAGGATTTATAGGTTGAACTTCAACTTTTTTATTTATCTTTTTTAACAATTTGGATAAAACTCCTTCGGGATTTCTTATTCCTGAAAATCTATGTCCGCCTGCTTCAAAAATAAAGTTTTTGCGTTTAAACATTGTTGTTGCTCCACCCGCAATAAAATGTTGTTCCAAAACGAGAACTGATAATCCTTCCGAAACAAGATTTGCGGCAGTAACTAATCCTGCCATTCCTGAACCAATTACGATAATATCGTAAATATCTGTTTTAATTTCTTTTTGGTATTTCATTATGCCTTCTTTACTTCTTATGCAAGGTAACGGTTTGAATATGATGCGTGCCGCATTCTGAAACGATTATTTTTCAAGTTACGACTAATTTTATTTTGTGTACTAACTTTCGTATTTACAACTAATTGCGGCATGCACTATATTTTTTGTTACCCACTGGTTTTTCTATTTCAGTCCTTTTTCAAGAGCATCATATCCATTTAAAACGTCTAATATTCCTTTTCTTTCATTATAAGTCAAAGTTCTGGTTTTAGTATATTTTCCAGAAAGTCTCATTTTGGCTTTTTTTGATTTCGCAAATTCCCTTAAAAAAGATTCAACATCTTTTGTAACCGTCAAATCAATCCATTCCCAAACTCCACCGCCACTATTTTCGGTTTTTTTATCATCATATTTATCAAAGATTATTTCCTTTGTATTTCCATCATATGATAAGTACGCTCGCTCAAAGAAAATCCAATCATCACCTTTATATGACATCATTAATCTTAACCAACGATGATTCCCACTTTCACCCATATAAATAGATGTTAAGTTTGTGTTTGTATAATGAGTAAAATAGGGTTGTTTGTACCAAGTAATATCTGAAACATCATCGTGTTTTTTTCTTAATTTCTTTAATGCTTTCAGTTTTGCTTGTTTTTCTTTTTCTGCTTTCTGTTTTCTTTCTCGTTCTTTTTTTTCTGCCAACAATCTTTTCTTTTCCGCCTTTTCTTTTTCATCCTTTATAATCTTATCATAGATACTTTTTACTTCGACAAATAGTTTTGATTCAGGATGTCTTTTTTCCATTTCGTGATAATAATTCTTGCAAGCAAGAAAATCATTTTGCTCAAATGATAATTTCATTTTAGCGTGAAGTTTATCTGCTCCGTTTTGGCACTCGTCCAGTTGAGTTTCCAGTTCAATTATTTGATTTTGAAGTTTTGCTTCTTTTTCCTTGTCTGAGCAAGATGTTAATAGAAAAATTGTTGTTAGAATAAATAATAAATGTTTCATAATGTATCTCTTTTTTAACTTGTGGGTAACGGGAGTCCACGCACCCCCATATTTTTTCAAAAGAGCTTCCTGCGCTTTGTCTCTTTAGCTGTACAAGCTGCAATTTAGTGAAAAAACGAATTTGCTGTTGAGTGTTTTGAAAATAAAAAGTGTTTAGAATGATCCACGCCAAGCTTAATCGGGAGATTAAGCTTCTTTTAACAAATTTCATATTAGTCAGATATTATCACAAGCTGAAGCTCCAAAAGCCTCGTTAATTACATATCGGTATTGACCATTGTAAATTTTAAAATGCTTTTTAAGCACATTTTAAAATACAATTGGTATAAGATTCTTATTTTTGC
>QMPG01000356.1 GCA_003648455.1 Bacteroidota bacterium | reverse complement strand
ATAATGATCGGGTTTGTAAGGACCGTTAATATCAACACCAATATATTTAGCTTGTTTTTCTGTTAATTTTGTTAGTTTTACTCCAAGGTGAGGTAAGTGAAAACGAGCAACTTCTTCGTCAAGATGTTTAGGTAAACGATAAACATCAGTTTTATAATTTTTTGTCCAAAGTTCGATTTGTGCTAAAGTTTGATTAGAGAAAGAATTACTCATAACAAAAGAGGGGTGGCCTGTTGCACAACCTAAGTTTACTAATCTTCCTTCTGCTAATAAAATTATTGAATGACCATCGTCAAAATAATATTGGTCAACCTGAGGTTTAATGTTAACTTTTTTAACATCACTGCGGTTTTCTAATTTAGCAACTTGTATTTCATTATCGAAATGACCAATATTGCAAACAATAGCCTGGTCATTCATTTTCGACATATGTTCAGCTGTAATAACATCACAGTTACCGGTTGCAGTTACAAAAATATTACCTTCGTCGAGAGAATCTTCAATAGGTTTTATTTCAAAACCTTCCATTGAAGCTTGCAAAGCACAAATAGGATCAATTTCGTTAACAATAACGCGAGCACCTAAACCTCTCATAGACAAAGCACAACCTTTACCAACATCACCATAACCACAAACAACAACAACTTTACCGGCAATCATAATATCGGTAGCACGTTTAATTCCATCGGCTAAAGATTCTCTACATCCGTAAAGGTTATCAAATTTTGATTTTGTAACAGAATCGTTAACATTAATAGCAGGGAATAAAAGAGTTTTTTCTTCCATCATTTGATATAAACGATGAACACCGGTTGTTGTTTCTTCCGAAACACCTTTCATTTCTTTAACTGCATTGTGCCATTTGTTAGGATTTTCTTTTAAAGTTTCTTTTAGTATTGCAAAAAGTTCAATTTCGTCTTCAGCATCAACTTTTACATCAAGAATTTTAGGGTCATTTTCTGCTTCATAACCTTTAATCATCATTAATGTTGCATCGCCACCGTCGTCAACAATTAAGTGTGGCCCTTTGTCATTAGGAAATGATAATGCTTGTTTTGCACACCACCAATATTCTTTAAGAGTTTCGCCTTTCCATGCAAAAACAGGAACACCCATTTCGGCAATAGCAGCAGCAGCATGGTCTTGAGTAGAGAAAATATTGCAACTTGCCCAACGAACATCTGCACCAAGTTCCACTAACGTTTTAATTAATACTGCAGTTTGAATTGTCATGTGAAGAGATCCCATAATTCTTGCTCCCTGTAAAGGTTTTGAGGCTGCATGTTTTTTTCTTATTGACATTAAACCGGGCATTTCCTGCTCGGCAAGTTCAATTTCTTTTCTACCAAATTCAGCAAGATTAATATCTGCAATTTTGTATGGTAATGTTTCTACAGAAGTGTTTGACATTATATATTCAATTAATTATTAATAAGTTTGCAAAGGTAATGATTATAATTTTTTTAAAAAATTATTTTTTTTCAGATAAAATTGAGATTGCTGTTTGCAAGCTTGTGTCAATTTTTTGGATAATAGGGAAAAATCCGTCGTTATCTAAAATATTTCTTGCAATAAGAGCCTTAATTCGAGTCTCTATAATTTTTCCTGATACTTTTAAGTCTTTTTTATTCTTTTTTATTCCTTTTTGTTCCGCAAAAGCAATAAATTTTTTTAATATTGATTGCTCTGTTAAATAATCTTCTAAATCTTTATAGTTTTTAAATGTGTTGAGTTTTTTTCTGTTATCGTCTGTATAATTAAAGGCAAACAGGTATTCAAGACCTTTTTGAGAAATTTTGGTAAAATAGTTTGATGACCCTGATGTGTCAACCGGCACAAAAACATCCGGCATTATACCGCCACCGCCATAAAGAATTTTTCCTTTAGGTGTTGTGAATTTTAGTGAATCAGGAAAATGAATACTGTCTTTTTTTGCAAACTCGCCATGAAGATAACGTTCTGCAATATCATTATAGTAGTCACTGTTATTTTTATATGGTTTTTGAATACATCTTCCTGATGGAGTGTAGTAGCGGGCAATGGTTAATCGAATTGAAGATCCGTCTGAAAAGAAAATAGGTTGTTGAACCAAACCTTTTCCATAAGAGCGACGACCAACAATTATTCCTCTATCGTTGTCCTGAATAGCACCGGCAAATATTTCACTTGCCGAAGCCGACCATTCATTTATTAAAACAACTACTTCTGTGTTTAAGCAAATACCTTTTGAAGTAGCATAAATATTTGTTTGAGGTTGTGTTCGTCCTTTTGTAAAAACTATTAAATTCCCAGAGTCTAAAAATTCGTCGGCTAATTCTGTTGCCTCATCCATATATCCTCCGCCGTTGTCTCTCAGGTCAACAATTATTTTTTTAAGCCCTTGCTTTTTTAGCTTAAGTGTATTCTCAACAAATTCTTTATGAGTAGTTTTTGAAAATTTATTTATTTTGATATAGCCAACATCTTTATTTATCATATAAGAAACATCAACACTGTAGATTGGAATTTTATCACGAGTAATAATAAAGTCGATAAGTTCAGAAACACCTTTTCGAGCAATACCAACTTTTACTTTAGTTCCTTTAGGACCTTTAAGGCGTTTCATAACTTCGTTTGTCGACATTTTAATTCCGGCAATAAGAGAATCGTTAACTTTTACAATTCTGTCTCCATCCATAATACCGACTAATGCCGAAGGACCGCCAGGTATTGTTTTTATTACAACAACGGTATCTTTTTGCATGTTGAATTGAACACCAATACCACCAAAATTTCCTTCTAAGGGGTCATTTATTTTTTTAAAATCTTTAGCAGGGATATAAACAGAGTGTGGGTCAAGAGTTTTTAAAATTGACGGAATGGTTTTTTCAACCAAATCAGTTTTTGATACAGAATCAACGTAAGAATCTTGAATATAATTCAAAACAGAATTAATCTTATTTGTTTTAGGATAAACAATAAAATTATTTATGTCTTTTTTGTTTATATTTTTTTCTATAATCATTCCGATTATTATCGCAAAAGCAATAATAGCAGGCATAATTACTGCTGACAATTTGTTTTTGTAATTCATCTTATAAAATTAAATTTTAATATGAACAATTTCAATATTTGCACGTTTGAGCAGGTCTAATCCTTCAGTAATGCGATATTTGTCGCAAAAAACAACTCGCTTAATTCCTGCCTGTATAATCAATTTTGAACATTCAATGCAAGGAGATGTTGTAACATAAAGTGTTGCACCTTCGCTACTATTATTTGATTTTGCAACCTTTGTAATAGCATTTGCCTCGGCATGAAGAACGTAAGCTTTAGTGTTATTATTTTTATCTTCACAAATATTTTCAAAACCTTGTGGAGTTCCATTATATCCGTCAGATATAATCATTTTGTTTTTAACAAGCAAAGCTCCTACTTTACGGCGTTCACAATAGGAGTTTTGTGCCCATGTTTGTGCCATTTCAAGATATCTTCTATCGAGTTGTTCTTGTTTGTTTTGGTAGGGTTGAAGAGAATCGGGTTTACACATTTTTTTAATTAATTAATATAAAAACCCTCGTGCTGAGGGTTTTTATAATAAAAGTACCCGGAGCCGGGGTCGAACCGGCATGGGCTAAGCCCACTGGTGTTTGAGACCAGCGCGTCTACCAATTCCGCCATCCGGGCTAATTGAAATGCAAAGATATATATTTGTTTTTCTCCTGCAAAATAAACTTGTTGATTTTTATGTTTTTTTAATTAACCAACAGCCATTTTAAATTCTATAAAAGGAATAATAATTCAAGAATTTAAAATGATAAATTAATATTACCAAATTTACATACAAAATTCTTAAATTTGTCGTTTACAAAATAAAATTATTCAGATGTCAATAATCGTAAAAGACGTTACAAAAATTTATGGCAAACAAAAAGCTTTAAATAAGGTAACTTTTGAAATAAAAACAGGCGAAGTAGTTGGTTTTATTGGCCCAAATGGTGCCGGAAAATCAACAATGATGAAAATAATTACGGGATTTATTCCTCAAACCTCAGGAGATGTTTCTGTTAATGGTCATGATGTTGTTGAGCAATCAATGCTGGTAAGAAAAAATATTGGTTATCTCCCCGAAAATAATCCCCTTTATCTCGATATGTATGTAAAAGAATATCTTGAATATGTTGCCGGATTGT
>QMPG01000355.1 GCA_003648455.1 Bacteroidota bacterium | reverse complement strand
TTGAAATTAATGGCACAACACTACTCGAAATCGTTATAAACAGATTAAAATTATTTGGCTTTAATGATATTATCATCAATGTTCATCATTTTTCGGATATGATTGTTGATTTTTTGAAGAAGAACAACAACTTTAATACTAATATCACTATATCTGACGAAAGTGATTATATTCTTGATACCGGTGGCGGACTAAAAAAAGCTGCCTGGTTTTTTAATGACAAAAAACCTTTTTTGGTTCATAATGTCGATATAATTTCAAATATTAATTTATCAGAAATGTATAACAAACATCTCAACTCTGATGCAATTGCCACTCTCGCTGTTAGAAACAGAAACTCATCGCGTTACTTTTTGTTTGATGAAAACAACACACTTTGCGGTTGGGAAAATACTAAAACACAAGAAATTAAAATCACTAAAGAAACCAATTCACAACTAACGCAATATGCTTTTAGTGGCATTCATGTAATTAGCCCTGAAATATTTAATCATATTAATGAAAAAGGAAATTTTTCAATAGTTGATGTTTATCTTAAACTTGCAGCCACTAATAAAATTATGGCTTTTAATCACGATAAGTCTTTATGGTTTGATGTTGGAGATAAAAATAAATTGATTGAGGCGGGTAAAAATATTAATCAAATTTAATAAAAAAAACGAATAGACTTTACTCTACGGAGTATTCAAATGATTAACGGTTACAGGGACTTTTTAATTTCTTTTTCGATTAAATTTATCATTTCTTCTACCGGTTCAAATAGGGGACGCACTGATTGGCTGTCTTAGTCAAAGATGTTTTCATAGTCACCTTTTTGTCTCCAGTCAAAAAGTTCAGAAAAAAGTTTTCCGTATTTTTTGTCAAATTTTCCTGTTTTCACAAAATAGAGTGAAAATTGACTTTTTGTTGAAGAATGCGATTTTGTTTGAATTTCGTTCAATACAAGTAATGCGTTAACTGCATAAAACAAAGAATAATACAGTCTATTTACTGCTGAATTCCAAAATCCATTTTCTGCCAAAATTCTCGCAGCATTAAATGTTTTTCGAGCGGATTCAAATCTATACTTTACATATTCTTTTCTTTGTTTGGAAATCATATGAAAATCCCTTCTTGTGAAACATTTTGATAAAAAGGTGTAATTCTTTGTTTTGTTTGCCAGTCGGTCTTTGAATAGGCAAAAATTGAAAACGATTCTCCTGTTTCCAGTTCCAAATCATAAAGTTTTTCTCTGAACCTTCTTTCAATTTGTAAATTTACAGGGTAATCAGTTAAAATAAGTATATCCCAGTCGGAATCGTCACGTTCGGTTCCACGTGCACGCGACCCGTAGAGAACAACTTGTGCTTTAGGGTCAATGGAACTTATAGTTTTTTTTATTAACCGGCTTATATGTTGAGTTTTTGTTTTCACGATTCAAAGATAATAATATTTTGCTATTATTTTAAATGCTCTGTAACTACTATCTAATGAAACTTTATTCTCACTACTTAACTTTTGTCAAATATTTATTACATAAAAACAGCCTACTATTTGTCTATTACACCTAAAACTGTTATATTATCAAAGTATCAAATAAATTATTAAAATATCTATATAAATGAGTCCACTTCGAAAAGTGTTTTTCGTCATTGCAAACAGCCTGTCCCGAAAATCGGGAATAGTGAAGTAATCCCTACGTATTGACTATCAACGGATTGCTTCGGGCTTCGCCCTCGCAATGACGGCTATGAAGTCTTTTCAGAGAGCACTCAATCAAATTTAAAAATCTTAAAAAAAATCACTTCCCCTTTTCTTTTACGATATAATCAATAATAGTCCCCTGTATCAACGAAGCCAGAATAGTAACAATAGTGAGAATAAAAACATATTTCAAGCCAAAATACAGAGCCATTAGTGGAAGCCAATGTAATTTAATACCTCTGTTGTATAAAAAAACAGCAATTAAACCCGGCTTTACTCCTTTGTCCTTCATTTCTTTTAAAAGAGGAAACCACAAATAAATTGCACCTATCGAAAAAATACCTGCAATAATTGCTATAATCCAACCTTTTAATCCCGATTCTTTCCCCATGTATTTTACCAGAGTTGATACTTTCATAAAAAGATTGATTAGTACCATCAAAACAAAAACTATTATCAAGAAAGGGAGTATCTCTTTTGATAATTGATAAAAACGTTCAGCAACAGCTATTGCTTTTACTTTGTCAAACAAATAAACTAAGAGATATAAAAGCAATGAAACTCCAAGAAAAATCCAAGGTCCTTTCTTTGATTTTTGATTACCTTTTTTATTCTGACTTTTAAGTTTAGATAATTCTTTCATAATAAGCTCACTCCTATTACCGTTAATAAAGCAACTAATAGAGAAAGAATAAAAGCACTCAAATTTCTAATCAGAGCAAACTTTTTTCCCATAAACTCAATTTCGGCAGGTAGCTGTATTACTCCAACTGTTACCCAGGAAATTAAAAAGGCTGTCACTGTAATCAGACTAATCCCTTGTTTTAACAAATCACCTGAGATAATGTAACTGTTAACAGGATTTCCGGCAACTACACTTCCAAGTATGGCACCAATTATTGGATCAAGTATAGTTCCCCGAAATACTAATTGATAAGAAGACGGCGGTATTAGTATATCAAACAAACTAATGAGTATTAAAATACCAACAATCATCGGGAAAACTGTATTCATCGTTTTTGCAGCTTTTCTAATGGCTTCATTAAGTTTCATAGGCGAGTTTTTATAAATTTTTATTCAATATTTAACTAATATACATAAGAATAAAATATTTTGCAATTTAATAATGTAATATTAACAACACAGGCTTAAGTTCAAAACTTAAGCCTGTTAATTTAATATAAACTAAACAAACTCAAAGCTCATTTATTTTTTAACTATCAAATAAATAAAAATTTATTCTAAACTGTTCTTCCCGGATATTCTTTTAATGCACGATCTAAAACTTCCATTGCATTTTTTAAATCCTCAATTTTTAGAACATAAGCAACACGCACTTCGTTTTTTCCCAAACCCTCGGTTGAATAAAAACCTGTTGCTGGTGCTATCATAACAGTTTGATTTTTGTATGAAAAATCGGTTAATAACCATTGACTAAATTTATCACTATCGTCAATTGGTAATTTTGTAACTGTATAAAAAGCTCCTTTTGGCATTGGGCAAACAACACCTTCCATATTATTTAAAGCATTAACCATGAAATTTCGTCGCTCAATATACTCATTATAAACTTCGTCAAAATACTCATCTGTAGTATCAATTGCAGCTTCTGCCAAAACTTGACCAAAAAATGGAGGACATAAACGAGCTTGTGCAAATTTCATTGCAATGTTAATAATTTCTTTATTTTTTGTTATCATAACACCAATTCTAACTCCACAAGCACTATATCGTTTTGAAACAGAATCGAGTAATATTACATTATTTTCAATTCCTTCAAGATTCATTGCAGAGAAATGCTCATTTCCATCGTAACAAAACTCACGATATACTTCATCAGAGAATAAATATAAATCATATTTTTTTATTAAATTTCTTAATTGTTCAAGTTCTTCTTTAGAATATAAATAACCTGTTGGATTGTTAGGGTTACAAATAACTATTGCTTTAGTTTTTGGAGTTATTAATTTTTCAAACTCGGCAATTGAAGGTAGTGCAAAATCATTTTCTATTTTAGCTGTAATAGGTTTTACAACTACTCCTGCAGCAACAGCAAAACCATTATAATTAGCATAAAATGGCTCAGGTATAATAATCTCATCTCCGGGATTTAAACAAGATAAAAGAGCAAAAGAAATAGCTTCAGAACCACCTGTAGTGATTATCATCTCAGTATGATCAACATCAATATTTATGTTTTGATAATAATTGGCAAGCTTTCTTCTGTAAGATTCGTTACCGGCCGAATGACTATATTCAATAACTTTCTCATTAATATTTTTAACTGCTTCTATAGCATTCTCAGGTGTCTTAATATCCGGTTGTCCAATATTCAAATGATAAACTTTTACACCCTTTCTTTTTGCTTCTTCTGCATAAGGTACCAATTTTCTAATTGGTGAAGAAGGCATTGATTTTCCTCTTTCTGATATTTGTGGCATGGCTCTTAATTGATTATTGATTATTGATTTATTGTTAATTGTTTATTGTT
>QMPG01000354.1 GCA_003648455.1 Bacteroidota bacterium | reverse complement strand
CTTTGCACCTAAAATTCTTCTAAATAACCCGTTATTAATTCATAATTTTATTCACAAATCTTATTCATTTCTGAATTTCTGTGTTTTATATCTTATATCGAACTCAGGTTAATACCAATAAAGTATATCTTGCAATATTTCGTAAAATATTTGCTGTTTTTAATTTTGTTTTTGGGTTCATGGTTTCTTTTTTGTTTTTGTAAATTATAAGCCAATTATCAAAAAACTCTAAAACTGAAAATAAATAAACGGTTGAAGTTGTGATGATTTAACTTGGTATAAAATGATAACTATAATAACTGTTAGCAAAACTTTTAAATAAACAGGCAGATTGATAAATGTTTGTTTATAAAATCTTTTTACTTTAACGGGCAACCAATGAACGATAAAACCAAAAAGCATTATTGTAAAAATTATTTTATACGATAATATCATCTGCGGAACCAAATTAAGATGAAAATTATTAAACATCTGAAAGAAAATATTTTTAACTACAATCATACTTTTTGCTCGAAAAAATATCCATGCAAATGTTACAAAATGAAAGGTTATAAAAATTGAAATGAACCGTGACCATTTTGTCGATTTTGTTTTAAACGGATTTATCTTATTCCATATTTTATGTATAACAAGAGCAATGCCGTGAATACCTCCCCAAATAACAAATCGCCAATTTGCACCGTGCCATAAACCGCCCAATAGCATGGTTATCATTAGATTAATATAAGTTCTTATTTTGCCTTTACGATTTCCGCCAATAGGAATATACAAATAATCTTTTAGCCACGATGATAATGATATATGCCAACGTCGCCAAAAATCACTAATGTTGACAGCTTTGTATGGCGAATTAAAATTGATGGGTAAACGAAATCCTAATAATGAAGCAACCCCAATAGCAATATCGGTATAACCGGAAAAATCGCAATATATTTGAGCGGAATAGCCGTAAACAGCCATTAAATTTTCAAAACCGGAATAAGAAAGCGGCGAATCAAAAACCCTGTCAACAAAATTAATTGAGATAAAGTCAGAAATAAACATCTTTTTTATCAAGCCATTGAGAATTAAAAATATTGCCATTCCCATCTGTTCTTTGGTGAGTTTATAATCTTTATAAAGTTGCGGAATAAAATCGGCAGCTCTCACAATAGGTCCGGCAACAAGCTGAGGAAAAAAAGAGACATAAAATCCAAAATCAATAATGTTTTTAACAGGCTTTACTTTACTACGATAAATATCAAAAGTGTAACTAATTGTTTGAAAGGTATAGAAAGAAATTCCTACAGGTAAGATTATAGTATAAATATTGAAATTGGAGCCTGTAATATTATTAGTCCATTGTGCCAGCAGATTAACTACATGAAAATCTGTATTAAAAACAGAGTTAAAAACATCTACAAAAAAATATGAGTATTTAAAATAAGAAAGAACGCCAATATTAACAATTATGCTCAAACTAAGGAATATTTTTCTATTCAGTTTTTTATCTGTCTTAAAAATTAAGAGCCCTAAAGTATAGTCAACAATGGTTGAAAAAATCAATAATGAAAAAAAATAACCTCCTGATTTATAGTAAAAAAACAGACTTATAAAAAACAGATAAGCGTTTCGTAAAGCTTTGTTTTTATAAATGGCAGAATAAAAAATGAGCACAACAGCAAAGAATATCCAAAAATATAATTGGGTAAACATTAAAGGTTTGCTATCTGAATAGAATAAAAAATCCAAAACTAATTATTTATTTTCTGTTATTATAAACATTATACTCATAAAGCAAAGAATTATAGAACATTTGAGCTATTATTTCAGAGCCTTTGTAAGTAAAATGCGTAAAATCTTTTTTTGCTAAAGCAGGATTTGCGAACACCCAGCTCGGCATTGAATTCTCCCCTCCCATTGCTTCATACATATCCCAAAAGCAGCAGTCAGCTTTTAATGCAGCTTTTCGTTGAGCATTTCTAATTTTTTTTATATTTGGATATGAAACAAAATAATCGCCTTTCTTAATAGACATATCAGAAACACTAATAACGATAATTGGCAAGCCTGGTTGTAACTTTTTAATTTCAATTAATTGATTATATAAAATTCGCTCGTAATATTTATAGCTTCTCACAATATTTGGAACAACATTTACCCCAAATTGCAAAATGATTAATTTCACATTTAACATACTCAACATCTGCTTAAGCTGTTCTCTGTCGGCTCTTGTAAACAAATCTCCTTTGCTTCCCCTTAAAGGGATATTGTCAACCGCAATTCCTTTTACATCGTCGAGTGCAACTGCATAAAAATCAGGACTTTTTTGTGAATTAAATTTAATTTTAAAATTATTGGGAGTTGTGGCAAAATCAATCTTAAAACATTTAATACTATTAGTTGGTTCCATAGTTCCAAACCAAAACATTTTGTTATTAGTGTAGGCGAAAGCATTAAGGCTACTTGAATTATTACCGTAAAAAACTCTGCATTGTTTAAATTTTCGCACTGAACGATATGAAATATTCGACTTATTAAATTCTATCCATGCTCCATTATCAGCATCAGCAATATTTTTAAACCTATAAAAACTCCCCAATATTCCAAAGCGATTATTATTATAAACAGAATCTTTTTTCAACATTAAAGAATGTGTTTCCCAATTGCTTGATGAAAATTGAAAAATTGACCGCGATTGCGTGTTTGTAATTACTAAAGGCAATAAACCCGGTCCGCTTCCTCCGAAACGCTTTTGAAATTTATTTCTTAAAAAAGATGTTATTCTGTCACCTTCTATCTGCGAATCACCATAATGAAGGACTCTAATTAAATCATTTTTATTCTTAATATTATTGATGCTTTTAAAAAAACTGTAAAGTACCGATTTGTCGTAATTGGGAAATTCAATTTTGTGAGTTATTTGTTTCAAACTGTCTGCTTCAACACGAAATGTATCAACAGCAATTTCTTGTTTTACTACAATAGTATCTTCAATAATTTTATTTTGTTTAATGATATGGCTTATATCGGCATATTCAACTTTTTTAGGCTCTAATAATTTATTTATTGAAGGGAATCTAATTACTATTTCATTATTAATCTTTAATCCTTGTTCGGGCATAAAAAAAGAAATAATGAGCAGAATAATAAATACAGACAGTAAAAAAAATAATACTTTTATTGGATTTTTCATCAGCAAATAAAAATACAGATTCTATTATTACTGACAAAATTCTACGAAATATTTTTTCATTTGAAAAAAGCAAACAAAAAAGGTATATATGTATTTAATAAAATGAAAAAAAATCTTAAATTTAATGATTGAAAAAAAATTAATATCATGGAAAATAAAAAGAGAATAGCAGTTGTTTTATCAGGTTGTGGTGTTTATGATGGTTCTGAAATACACGAAGCAACATTAACATTATATGCGATAGACAAAAATGGGGCTGAATATCAAATATTTGCACCAAATATTGAACAACATGATGTTGTAAATCATTTAACCGGCAAAAACATGAACGAGACTCGCAATGTTTTGGTCGAAGCTGCACGTATTGCAAGAGGAAATATTCTGGCTTTAGATAAATTTAATGCGAAAAATTTTGATGCAATAATTTTCCCCGGTGGCTTGGGAGCTGCAAAAAACTTATCTTCTTATGCTATCGATGGCGTTAATTGTGATGTAAACGATGAAGTTGCCGATGCTATAAAAAGTATGGCAAAATTAAAAAAGCCAATCGGTGCTTTATGTATATCGCCTGTTATTATTGCAAAAGTTTTAGCAAATGTTGAACTTACTATCGGAAATGATTCAAATACTGCAAATGATGTTTCACAAATGGGTGCAACTCACAAAAACACAGCTAACGGAGAAGTTACTGTTGATATAAAAAACAAAATAGTAACAAATCCTTGTTATATGCTTAATGCATCAATTGCTCAAATTGGTGAAGGTGCTGATAATGTAGTAAAATCAATTCTGGAATTAATTGATAATTAGAGTAACCACAAAGAACACTAAGAATGCACAAAGGACACAAATTTATTTAGACCTTTGTGAAAATTCTCAGATTGCTAACCCGCTTTATTCATACAAAAACGAAGTGAATTGTATGAATGTGTGATAGATAGTGGGGTGCAAAGCGGGAAACCCCGATTTAGTAATACCCAAATTTGGGGTTAATGAAATTCCCAAATT
>QMPG01000353.1 GCA_003648455.1 Bacteroidota bacterium | reverse complement strand
TCAAGTTCAAAATCAAGCACTAGTTCTGGTTCTTCTAATCGTCACAGAAGATAAATATATAAATAATTGACCAGATAGAATTATAAAAAAAAAGTTAAAAATTAAAAATATATAATATGAAATCAATAAAATTAATAATAATCCTTTTGTTTGCTTCATCTGTATTATTTGCACAAAATGAAGTTGATGCTTTACGATATTCAGAAAATTTTTATGGAGGAACAGCACGTTATATGAGTATGGGAGGTGCTTTTGGAGCTCTTGGCGGTGATTTGTCTGTACTAAGTACTAATCCTGCCGGTATTGCTGTTTTTCGCTCAAATAAATTTTCATTTACACCAACAATGAGTTATAGCAAAGTTAGCTCAAAATATTATGGAAACAATATTGAAGACAATGCTTATAATTTTAATATTAATAATATTGCTTATGCAAGATCAATAAATATCGAACAAGAACAAACCGGATGGATGAATATAAATTATGCAGTAGGATATAATAGAATAAATGATTTTAATCAAAATATTATTATTGAAGGTACTAATAATAACAGTTCTTTATTAGATTATTTTGTTGATGCAGCAAATGCAGGTGATTATGGTGCTGATTTATTTATTGATAGCGATTTAATATACGACACTGACGGAACCGGATATGTGAGCGATTATAATGGGAGTGCTTATGGCGAATTGCAAAAAAAATCGATAAGAACAAGTGGTAGAATGAGTGAGTATTATTTTTCTTTTGGAGGAAATTATAATCACAAACTTTATTTGGGAGCAACATTTGGTTATCAATATTTGTCTTATGAAGAGAACTCCGACTATTTTGAGAGCGATATTAATAATTCTATAGCAAATTTAGTTTCGTTTAAATATCAAAATCATTTATTAACAAAAGGAAATGGTTTTAATTTTAAGTTTGGAGCAATTTATAAACCGGTTTATTGGATGAGAGTAGGAGCTGCTGTTCATACACCTACCTTTTTTGATTTATCAGATGAATATTCTTCTTCGGTTGAAGCAACAATTGATTATCTTGAAGGAAGAGATGTTAATATTTCAGAAACACCAATAAATAATTATGATTATCAATTAACAACTCCTGCAAAAGTTATTGGAAGCCTTGCATTTATAGTTAATAAAACAGCAATAATAAGTGTTGATTATGAATATTTGGATTATTCATCTGCTCGACTACGCGCAGACGATTATACATTTTCTGATGAAAATGCAAATATTTCATCCCGCTATACTTCAACAGGAAATATAAAACTAGGTGCTGAATATAAATTTGGACCTTTTAATGTTAGAGGTGGTTATGCTTATTACGGTAGTCCATATGTGTCAAGTGAAGCAAATCATGACGCAACATATTCAATGTATTCAGGTGGTTTTGGGATAAATCAGGGTAGTTATTCTTTTGATTTGGCATTTATTCATTCAACACAATCTCAGAAATATTATCTATACTCAGATCATAGTTCAGAAGTGAATTTAGATTCAAGGTCAAATAAAATAATGGCTACTTTTGGGATTAAGTTTTAATAAAGGAGTCCTCTCTGAAAAGGCTTCATAGCAGTCATTGTGAGGGCAAAGCCCGAATCAATCTGTTGATAATCAACACGTAGGGATTGCTTCTCCGCCGGCTGGCGGATCGCAATGACGAAAAACACTTTTCGGAGTGGACTCATAAATAGTTTGTTTTTTTATTCTTTGAAATGACATGTCTTGGAGGCATGTCATTTTTTTTTGGAACACTATTTATAAAATTAAGTCGGTAAAATATTCAGAAGTTGGTTCATTTGCAACAAATAATTCTAACTGCTTATCGGTTTTAAACCCTCTTATTTTTCGTTTATATTCATTTGCAATTTTAGTATTTTCAATTTCAAGTTTTCTACATTTGCTTATATCTAAATATTCTTTTTCAATATCTATTCCTAAAAATTTTCTTTCTAATAAATTTGCCGAAATACCTGTTGTGCTACTGCCTGTGAAAGGATCTAAAATCCAATTATTTTTTTGTGATGAAGCAAGAATTATCCTTGTTAATACAGATAATGGTTTTTGTGTAGGGTGTTTTTTACACGATTTTTCCCAAGGAGCTATTGCAGGCAATTTCCAAACATCTTTCATTTGTTTTCCCTCATTTAATTCTTTCATTAATTCGTAATTAAAATAATGAGGAGTTTTTTTATTTTTTCTCGCCCAAATTATCTGTTCTGTTGAATGAGTAAAATATCTACATGAAAAATTAGGAGGTGGATTGGTCTTTTGCCATGTAATAACATTTAAAATTTTAAAATCTAATTCCGTTAAAATTTGACCAATGCTAAAGATATTATGCATAGTTCCACTAATCCAGATTGTAGCATCATCTCTCATTTTATCTCTGACTAATGAAAGCCATTTACGATTAAAATCATTCACAAATTTAAATCCTTCTGATTTATCCCATTTTCCTTTGTTTACACTAACAATTTTTCCATTCTTTATTGTTAAACCATCATTTGATAAAAAATAAGGAGGGTCGGCAAAAACCATATTGAATTTGTGATTGATTTTTGGCAATAAATCCATTGTATCTCCTTGAAGAAGATACAAGTTTTTCAATCTTTGTATTCTTTTATTTCTGTATCAACATAATCATTGTCATCTAAAATAATTTCTTCATTCTTGTATTTTTTTTACTTTTTTGTATGCTTCTTCTGAACATTTTGCTTCAATCTCAATAATTTTTTGCAAAGTTTCCGTTATTTCAATTTTGTATTTATTCATAAAATATCTTTTAAATTATGTAACTCCATTGATTTCGTATGTAAATTCGAAATGTATTCATAATCAACAAATTTTATTCTATCTCTAATTTTTTTAAAAGCATTTCTGCTAATTTTATCAAGATATTCTTTTTTGCGATTAATTGAGCTAACAATATAGAAATCAGAATAAAAGTCTTGTAAATCATCGAATTTTAAAAGTGAATTTTGAATATCTGTTGAATGTTCTACTTCAAAAAATGAAGAAGGCATATTTCTTTCATTGAACCAAATTACATCAACAGTTTTAGCTCTTTTTAATATTTTATTATAAGAAAATTCAAAAATTTTATCAATATCGGCTATCTCTGCTAAAGATTTATTCAGAAACTTTTTATTCTTATCTTGTGGCGGAATATAAGTTTTAAATCCTTTGATTTTTCCTAATTCTAATAATAATCCTTGAAAATAAGTATGATTAAATAATTCTTTTTCCGAAATAGAATTTGTTTCTTGAATTTTAAATTGACTTAAAATCGTTTTTTTTAACTCATTAAGTGCCCATAATCCGGGCTTTATCTTAAAAAAGAAACGATTATCTTGAACTATTCTTCTTATTGAAGCATAAGGTGTTTTCGTTTTCCATTTTGAAACATCAACGTTATTATTTAGAAATCCAAGTGTTGCAAATCCTCCATTTGCTTTCATTATTTTAATAACTTGTTCATGCTGTTTCATTATGCTACTAATTTAAGATTTTATTTTTGCGAGACATAACCCTCACAATGTTATATTTTTTATATAAATCATCAAAAAAATTGTTTTTAGGATTTTTGCCTTTTACATCGGAATTACTTAAAATCCATTGGTAATTTTTATTATCTAAAACTTCACAAAATTCTTTAAGCCTTATTTGTTCGTCATCATTAAATTTGTCTTTTGCATAAGAATTAAAACTTGATGTTTCACTCAATGGTTTATATGGAGGATCAAAATAAAAAAAAGTATTATATGAGGTATAATTTATTGTTTTTTCAAAATCGCCATTTATGATTTCAACTTTTTTTAGAGCTTCACTCACATTTAAAAGATTGTCTTCATCACAAATCATTGGAGTTTTATAGCTACCAATTGGCACATTAAATTCATTTTTACTATTTACTCTATAGAGCCCATTAAAACAAGTTCTGTTTAAAAAAATAAATAAAGCTGCTTGTTTTGTATTGTTGCATTTTCTTGTATTAAATAATTTTCTTTTTGAGTAATAATATTCCTTTTTTGATTCTTGATTTATTGAAATATTATGGTATTCTTTTTCCCATTTTTTTAGAATAGGAATAAGTTCCTCAACATTATATTTTATTGTTTTATAAGAATTTGTTAAATCTGAATTAATATCATTAATAATTGCTTTTTCAAGATTTGGGTATTTGTTTAT
>QMPG01000352.1 GCA_003648455.1 Bacteroidota bacterium | reverse complement strand
ATACCGAATGGACTGCACAAATTATTGAATATTTGCGATAAATACAGTATACAAACAAATACTCTTAACCCGTAAATATTCAATTTATGGATTAGGAGTTCTGAAATTTATGCTTAATCCACCCGAATTTTAAAGTGAGCCATAAAAAGACTAATAAAAGGGGACTTTTTAATTAGTGTCAGAAAAAAATCGCTAAAATTCCCTGCTGTTCGGGATTTGCAATCCCGAACTAACAAACTGTATATTAACACTTTCGGATTGCAAATCCAAAAGAGCAGAAGTATATTTCGTCAGGATAAAAATTGGAAAGCAATGAATGTATGAATTAATAAACTAATTTACTGATGCTTGTAAATCAATCTTATTTACACCAAGCGAATCTTTACATTTAGACAACAACTCGCATACAGAAACATTCATAACAGGATGCACAAAGCATGGTTTTATTTCACATAAAGGTTCTAACACAAATCTTCTGTTATGCAATTGTGAATGAGGAATAATTAAATTTGTATCGTTTAAAACAAGGTTATCATAAAACAAAATATCAATATCCACTGTTCGTGATGAATATTGCCGGTTTCCTCTTTCTCTTCCTAAATTGTTTTCTATGGTATGAATTTTTTCTAACAATTCCTGTGGATTAATATTTGTTTTGATAAGAATAACACGATTATAAAAATTCTGTTCATCACTAAAACCCCAGGGTTCTGTTTCATAAATTGACGACCGGTTTATTATTTCACCTAATTCGTATTCAATTAGTTGTTCTGATTTTTGAATATAATAATTACGGTCTCCTAAGTTCCCGCCTAAAAGTAAATAAACTTTTGCCATATTAATGTTTTTCAAAATACAAAAGTCAATATTTTTTTACATTTAAACAATCTTTTTACCACTCTATTTTCAACAGTAAAATATTTTGTTTTTGTTATAAACATCTTAAATTTGTAGAAACTAAAAATATATATAAATTTAAAATTATCTTCTTATGAAAACTTTTTTGAAATATACTTTAGCAAGCATTGTTGGAGTAATTATTGCTTTTTTTATTGGAATTTTTATCTTTTTTGGTGTTGTTGGTAGCATTGTATCATCAAGCAAAGATAAAACAGTTAAAATTAAGCCAAACACAATTCTTCACATAAAGTTAGACAAGAAAATTGTAGACAGAGCATCTAACAACCCGATGGAAAATTTTAATTTTCAGGCATTTAAAACTGAAAATAATTTAGGGTTAAACGATATTCTTCAAAATATTGAAGCTGCTAAAACAGATGAGAATATTAAAGGTATTTATCTCGATTTAACAGTTATTAATGCTGGAATTGCAAGTATTGAAGAAATAAGAAATGCATTGTTGGATTTCAAAAAATCAAATAAATTTATTGTCAGCTATGCAGATTATTATACTCAATCGAGTTATTATTTAGCTACAGTTGCCGATACAATTTATCTTAACCCCGAAGGAATTATTGAACTAAAAGGTCTTCATGCAGAATTAATGTTTTTTAAAGGAGCATTAAAAAAACTTGATGTTGAGCCTCAAATAATTCGACACGGTAAATTTAAAAGTGCAGTTGAGCCTTTTATGCTCGATAAAATGAGTGAAGCAAATCGTGAACAATATAATGCTTTTATGGGCTCCATTTGGGATAAATTTTTAAAAGGTATTTCTGAGCAAAGAAATATTTCTATAGAGGATTTGACAAAATATGCTGATAATCTTTCTATTCGAAATCCTAAAAGTGCTTTGAAGTATAAAATTATTGATGGAATAAGGTATAAAGATGAAATAATTTCTGAATTAAAAGACAGAGTAAATATTAAACAAAACAAAAAATTAAAACTTATATCTATTTCGAAATATAAGAATGTTCCAAAAAAACCTAAACATAAGCATTTAGTAAAGAACAAGATTGCTATAATTTATGCAAGTGGTGAAATTAATATGGGCAAAGGTTCTGATAAAACAATTGGTTCAGAAAAATTATCAAGCACAATTCGTAAAGCACGTTTAGATAGTACAATAAAGGCGGTTGTTTTAAGAGTAAATTCACCCGGAGGAAGTGCTTTAGCATCAGAAATTATTTGGCGTGAGGTTTGTTTAACAAAAAAAGTTAAACCTGTTATTGCTTCAATGGGTGATGTTGCTGCTTCAGGAGGTTATTACATTTCTTGTGCAGCCGATACTATTGTTGCAAGTCCTAACACTATTACCGGTTCGATAGGAGTGTTTGGTCTTTTATGGAACGGCGAAAAATTCTTAAAAAATAAACTTGGCATAACTGTCGACAGAGTTAAAACAAATAAATATGCTGATTTAGGTTCTATGACACGTCGCATGACAGCTGCCGAAAGAGATATTATTCAAACAAGCGTAGAGGATATTTACGATACTTTTATTTCGCATGTGGCTGAAGGTCGTAATATGACAAAAGAAAAAGTTGATGAAATAGGACAAGGAAGAGTTTGGAGTGGAGAAAATGCTAAAAAAATTGGCTTGGTTGATGTTTTTGGAGGATTAAATAAAGCAGTTGAAATTGCTGTTGAAAAAGCTAATCTTGAGAAATATCGTATTGTTTCATTACCAAAACAAGTAGATCCGTTTACACAAATAATGAAACAACTTCAAGGTGATGTTGCAACATCAATTATTAGAAATAAATTGGGCAGTGAGTATAAATATTATGAGAGAATTCAAGAATTAACAAGAATTAATGGATGTCAGGCAAGAATGCCTTTTGATATTGATATTCATTAAACATCACGCGACTTTAATTTTGAAAAATTTGCCTTCAATTTTCGTATTACCGGTTCGATAAACGGAGGCAAATTTATAATTATAAATAAAAACCGTAAATTTTTAATATGTTTAAGTGGCTCTTATTTCCTTTTTCTATTCTTTATGGGTTTTTTATGTCAATTCGAAACCTGTTTTTTGATTACAATTTTATTAAATCACATGAATTTAATACACCAATAATTAATGTTGGGAATATTACTGTTGGAGGAACAGGCAAAACACCACATGTTGAGCATTTAGTTTCTTTGCTGAAAAATAATTTTAATATTGCTACTCTTAGTCGTGGTTATAAACGTAATACAAAAGGTTTTTTAATTGCATCAGATAAATCATCTGCTAAAAGAATTGGCGATGAACCGAAACAAATTAAATCTAAATTTCCTGATATAACTGTTGCTGTTGACGCTGACAGAGTTCGCGGGATTAAAAGAATTATTAAAGAAGTTAACCCCTCGGCAATAATTCTCGATGATGCTTTTCAACACAGATATGTTAAACCGGGATTGTCAATATTACTTACCGACTATAATAAACCTATTTATGAAGACAAATTATTACCCTATGGCAGACTTCGTGAGAGTTATCATGAGCATAAAAGAGCTGATATTATTATTGTAACTAAATCGCCAGATGAAGTTACTCCTCTTGAAAAAAGATTGTATTCAAAAAATTTAAAACTTTTTCCGTTTCAACAATTATATTTCACCAAAATTAAATATACTGATTTAAAACCGGTTTATAATAATGAGATGTCAATTTCATTAAATAATTGTAAATCTGAAAATTATTCTTTTTTGTTAATGACAGGTATTGCAAACTCTAAACCGTTAAAAAAATATTTGAATAAATTTTCAGAAAAGATTATACACATTCCTTTTAGAGACCATCATTCTTTTTCGAAACGAAATCTTGAAACAATTGTTAAAGAGTTTAATAAAATACAAAATGACAAAAAGATTGTTATCACTACAGAGAAAGATGCAATGAGGTTAAGAGAATTGGGAAATTTTGATTCTTTTTCAAATCTTCCAATATTTTATTTGCCTATTGAGGTTGAGTTTTTAGATAGCGAAGGAGACAAGTTCGACAAAAGAATTGTTGATTTTATCGAGAATTTTAATAAGATGAGGATATAAGAATAATTTTATTGAATTAGACTTTTAATCAATACCATCTAAGGCAGTCATCCTGAACAACGTCATCCTGTCCGCCAGCTGGCGGACAACATGACTATGGTTTTTTATCATTAAACATAACTGGTTGAATAGCGGGTCAATTTAAAATTAGGGTGGATTATAATAAAATAATTATTGCTGTCCGATAAATTTTAAAACTTTCTAAATATTTAAACAGGACGTACCTACGGCACTTTAAAATATTTTATAAATTCT
>QMPG01000351.1 GCA_003648455.1 Bacteroidota bacterium | reverse complement strand
CTATAAAGCAGAGAAACTCCTTTCTTTGCCCATAGCCACAAAGTCCTTATATCCCACTTTGCGTGATTTAGTTCAACACTAGCTTCATTCTAGGCTCTACGAGCCGAATGAAGACTATTTATTGTGTGCCGTATTTCTATTCTTTTCTGTCTTCGTATTTAACTCTTTTCCAGCTTTCTTCTACTAATTCAAAGCTTATCCCATTGAAAATAAATTTGCACTTACAGTTAATCGAAGTTTCATTTTCAGCATACTTGTCATAATCAAATTTATCTTCATTAATTTCGCCACTGCAATTACAATATGGGGTTAAGTCGTCAATATGGTAGTTTACATAAATTGTTTTTGTTTCGTGGTCATATCTAACACCATCATTCCAATCGCGATTGTTCACTGAATATACAAATTCTTCAACAAATTCATTTTCTGAAAACTTAATGAGCTGAACAAATGTGTTAAAACAATATGAGCAACCCCTTACATTACCCGTTAAAACATATTTGGTTCCTTCGTCTGTTTGAATAGTATGAATTGCATCATATCCATCATCTGCAAAGATTGAATAGTCAGGTGTTAAATTGGACGTGTCAGTATTAATTAATTCGGTATAATACATCATTGAAATTCGAGAACGATATGTTCCACCTGTTTTTGAGTCAAATGAAAAATTAAAAAGTTTATTGTCGTCCGATTTCACAATTGATAGAACACCTCCCTTTTTCAATGAAGAAATATTATTTTTTATAAAGTCAGGATGCTTTACTATTTTATCTATTCGGTCTTCTATTTTTGTCTGAAAAAATTCAATCATATGATAGCTTTGAATTGAGTCTTTGTTTTTGGTGAGTGTAGCATCATAATCAGCTTCATTAATTAACTCTGTAATCTCTTGACTTGAAAGTCCAAAACCCAATATTGGATAGTATTCATCCCCTAATGGAGAAAGCTTTTCGTACTCGTTTAAATAATAGTTTATTTCTTTTATAAGTTTCTTGAATGCTGGCTGTTTTTGTCCTAATAAAATAAGAGGAAAAAAAGCCAGTATTAATATTAATTTTGTTCGCATAGTCTGTTTCTTTATATGGCACACAACGGCAGTCCGTCTAATAACCACCTATTTTCTTATTAATACTTTCAATTAAGTTTAAATTTTCAACGAATATACGTAATTTTAAGAGACTAAAGATAAATTGTATAAAACAGCACTAAAAAACCATGACCTCTTAAAATGGACTAAATTAAGTCTATATGAAGCTATTAGCATGAAAAATTGAGTAAAAAGTTCTTTGAGATAATCCCTCAAATCTTTTAAGCTGATTGTATTTAGTAATCTTCTTAAGTTATAAGATGTGAATATTAATCCCATATCTGATTCCGCCCTTTTCATGAATCTTTTAGTCATAATGAAACTGAATCCCCATTGTCGTTTAATAGTTCCATATGGGTGCTCAACAATAGCTTGCCGTTTGCGATAGTAATCTTTATGTTTGTCTATTCTACTTTTATTATTGTTAATGTATTCTTGATACTCACTACGCTGAATAGCTTTGCCATATTTAGCCTTGCTGCATTCACTCTTTACTTTGCATTTTAGGCATTCTTTAGTAGTATATCTTTTAAAATTATATGTTTTAGCTTTATGCCATGTGCCAGTAGAATGTAGTTTTTTTCCTTGCGGACAGATGTAATAATCCCCATCATTGATATATTTAAAATGTTCCACATTATAAGCAATATTAGGAGCATTAGCAGCTACTTTAGGAATAGCCACAAGAACATCAATTCCAAGTTTAGCCGCTATTTCAAATTCGCTACCTGTATGATATCCTTTGTCATAAAGAGCAGTAAAATTATTATTTCTAATTATTGATTTAGCTCTTCTAAGCATTGTACCCATAGCCTTTGTGTCATTCTCATTTGTAACTTTATAGTCAATAATGATATTGTTGTCTGAATCCACAGTTGTTTGAATGTTATAGCTTACCTCAGTAATATTATTCCGAACAATCATATGCCTACTATCAGGATCAGTTGTAGAGACTTGACTTTCGCCTGTTTCATCTAATTGTTTCTGAATCTCCAAATACTCATCCTTTCTATTTAAATGCTTCTGAATTTCCTTTTCAATAAGCTCTTTATTATCTCCATCATTCTCAGAAAGCTCTTTGTAATAATTCTCTACTTTCTCATCAATATACTTAATGTGCCTCTTTATCTTTTTCTCATTATAGTTATTCTTTTTAGAATTCTGAGCCCTAAGCTTTGTACTATCACCAGCAATTAATTTACCACCAATAAGATCAAAGTTCTTAGCAATTTCCACAGTATAGCGAAATACTTTCTTAATGGCTTTTGGATTATCTTTTCTAAAGTTACTAATTGTATTATGGTCAGGAGAAAGTTGATTAAGAAGCCACATAACCTCAATATTTCTTTTAGTTTCTTTTTCAAGTTTCCTAGAAGAACGAATAGAGTTCATATATCCATAAATAAAAAGCTTAAGCAATACTTTAGGATGATACGCCGGTCTACCGTTTTCAATATGATTTAGCTTAAACCCCATCTTAATTAAATCAATACTCTCCACAAATAAATCAATAATACGTACCTCATTATCTTCATCAATAACAGCCTCTAAAGAAGAAGGAAATAATGTAATTTGTTCTCTGTCTAATCCTTTAATATATTTCATAGCATCTGTAATTAGCATTAATATACAGTAAAGATACTAAATATCAACCAATTAAGATTGTTAATAAGTGTGGATTTTATTAACAAATTAAAGAATTATTAGGGGGTTTTTAGACAGTCTGACGGTTAGCATATGAAAATGTAGCGATATACAAAGCGAAATTAGACCGTTTATCAAAGTAGCCAAATTTGCAACCTTTTAAATTAGTCAAATCGCAGATTTGGCGGAGCCTGATATGAGCTACACCGCCCGAATACTCATTGATTTCGCTATTTTTTATATGCATTGTTATCTCCTTTTTCTATCTTTTCGAACAATTCATTTTCAATTTCTTCAACCGATGGTAATTTAGTTTTTAAATTTTCAGGAATTGCTTCTGTTAATCTATATTCACTAATTCCCAATGGTTTATTTATATCTCTTAAAGCGTATTCTGCTTCAATTTTATCTTTCTTTCTACATAGTAAAATTCCAATTGAAGGGTTATCAGTCTCTTTTTTCAAATGGCTATCAACTGCTGATAAATAAAAATTCAATTTCCCTGCATATTCAGGTTTAAACTTTCCTGCTTTTAATTCTATTACAACAAAACACCTTAAATCAAGATGATAGAATAGTAAATCAATGAAATAATCAGTTTCGCTTACTTCTATTTTATATTGATTTCCAACATATGCAAATCCTTTTCCGAGTTCTAATAAAAATTCTGTTATGTGTTTTGTTAATTCATCTTCAATGGCTTTTTCTAATGCGTCATTTTCAAGTCCAAGGAAATCAAAATTATAAGGATCTTTTAGAATGTTTTTTGCTGTATCTGATTGTATTTCAGGTAATGTATTATCAAAATTTGTTATTGCTTTTCCTTGTCTTTGATATAGTTTGTCTTCTATTTGTATTTCCAATAAATCTCTTGACCACGAATTTTTAAGCGTTTCTTGTGCATAAAACAATGCTTCATTAACATCTTTCGTTTTTGAAATTATCAATCTATTTTGTCCCCAAGGAATTTGTGCCACGACTTGTGGCAATATTTCAAACTTTTGAGAATAAAGTAAATACCATTGCCTCATTGCATAAATATTTCTTTTAGAGAAGCCTTTTATTTCGGGAAATTCGTGTTTTAAATCAACGGACATTTTTTCAATTATCTTGCTTCCCCAGTTTGATTTGTTTTGTTTTTCAACAATCTCTTTTCCTATTTCCCAATAAAGATTAAGAAGTTCTGAATTTGCAGAAAGTGCAATTTTAGTTCTTGTTGAATGAATTTTTGCTTTTATCTTGTCAATCCATTCATAATATTCAGATATGTTTATTTCTTCTTTTTCCATTTAACAAAAATAGCAAAATTTTTCATTCTTTTTTCATTCTGTCATTCTGTCATTCTATTCTAAAATTGGAGATAACGTTCAGGCATCGAGTAGGCAAAGGGAGTTTCACCCTAAGCCTCTCACAGAACCGTACGTGATAGTCTCCCATCATACGGCTCTTCAGTTAATATCCTTATT
>QMPG01000350.1 GCA_003648455.1 Bacteroidota bacterium | reverse complement strand
CGATAAAGACAAACCTTTTTTGAGAACAATTGATACTGAAAATGGAGTGATTAATTACCAAAAGATTTTTACCGAAACCATTGATGAAATGTCAATTTGGAGATATTTTTGCCAACGCACCTATATAAAAACATAGAAAAGGAATAAATATGAAGTTTTCAGACCCTTTTAAAATAATGCAACCCAATGAAAGATGGGCACCGACACAAGAGCAAATGGATATGTTTCAAAACGCTTATGAAAAATTATTACCACCATTAGTTTATAAAATAAGATTAGCCGTAACAGAATGGAGAAATAATAATTATGATGCTGCTTCGGAAACATCAAAATCATTAATGAATTTTTGGTTTAACCAAGAACATTTTATTGGACAAAAGAAATTCAGTTTTTTCTTTTCACAAAGGGAAGCAATTGAATCAATTATTTACCTTTATGAAGTAGCCAAAGCAAAAGATAAATACGAGTTAATGCGTTTTGATTCATCAGAGCGTGTAAGCACGGGGATGTTTGATGAAAACTGGACAAGATATGTTATTAAAATGGCAACCGGTGCAGGAAAAACAAAAGTTATGGCTTTAATGCTTGTTTGGAGTTATTTTCACAAACTTTACGAACCGGACAGCCAATTATCAAAAAACTTTTTGGTTATAGCGCCTAATATCATAGTTCTTAATCGGTTAAGAAAAGATTTTGACAACTTAAAAATGTTTTTTGATGAACCGTTTATTCCTGACAACGGTTTTGACGATAAAGATTGGCAAAATGATTTTCAACTGACCTTGCATATACAAGACGAATTAAAGCCGATTACAGAATCGGGTAATATATTTCTTACAAACATTCACAGAGTTTTTTTGTATGAAAATACAGAGCAAACATTTGAAGATACTTTTCTAGGTGCTAAACCAAAACCCGATGCAGACACTTCAAAAGGTTTAGACCTTGGAAAAATATTAAGAAGTGACAAAATTAAAGATTTGGTTGTTCTAAATGATGAGGCACATCATATTCATGATAGTTCATTGGCTTGGTTTAAAAGCATTGAAGATATTAGCAATAAATTGAAATTAAAAAACGGAACGGGAGTATCCTTACAAACCGATTTTTCAGCAACGCCAAAACATAACAACGGAGCAATTTTTGTCCAAACAATCTGTGATTATCCCTTGGTTGAAGCAATCAAACAAAATGTGGTAAAATCACCTGTTTTGCCCGATGAAGTTTCAAGACAAAAAATTCAAGAAAAAGAATCAAATGATTTTATTGAAAGATACAGAGATTATATTCATTTGGGATATTTGGAATGGGAAAAGCAATATGAAGAACTTAAAAATCATAAAGTTCCGATTTTGTTTATTATGACAATGAGCACAAAAGAAGCAGACCAAGCCGCTGAATTTTTAGAAAATACATATCCAAAACTTAAAAATGCTGTTTTAACAATTCACACAAATAAATCAGGTGAAATAAAAGAAAATACATCAAGCAAGAAAGATAAAGAAGAATTGGAAAAACTGCGTAAAGCAGCAGATTCAATTGATAAAGATAATTCGCCATATAAAGCTGTTGTTTCGGTTTTAATGCTTCGTGAAGGGTGGGATGTGCGAAATGTTACAACTATTGTAGGGCTTCGTCCTTTTAAGGCTGATTCTAAAATTTTACCGGAACAAACTATCGGAAGAGGTTTAAGAAAAATGTTCGGCTTTGACACTCCTGAGAAACTTGTTGTTGTCGGAACACCTGCATTTTTAGAATTTGTAGAAAGTCTTAAAACCGAAGGTGTTGAATTTCAATATAGTCCGATGGGTAAAGGTTCAAAAGGAAAAACACCTATTATCATTGAAGTTGACAAGGATAATCATGATAAGAATCTTGACAAATTAGATATTCCCATTCCACAATTAAGCCCAAGAATTTATCGAGAATTTAAAAATCTTGAATTGATTGATGTAAATAAACTAAAACATAAAACAGCTACATTCAAAACATTTGAAAAAAAGGAACTGAAAGAAATTATTTTTACCGATATTGAAGGTGGTTTTTCTCATAAAACCGTATTTAAAGATACAATTCCCGATTATAGAAATGTTATAGGATTTTTTACTTCTGCAATTCTTAAAGAAAGTCGCTTGATTAGCGGATTTAATATTCTTTATCCAAAAGTGGAAAGTTTTGTTAAATATAAACTCTTTGGTAAAGAAGTAGATTTAAGTGAACCCCAAACATTAAGAAATCTATCGGAAATTGAAACAAAAGAAATATTAAAATCAACCTTTAAAAAAGCAATTGATGAATTAACGGTAAGTGATAAAGGAACAGCTGAACTTAAAAATTATATCTCATTAAAAACAGCAAAACCTAAAGTAGCACCTAACCAAGCTTTTCTTGTACCGAAAAAATCTCTTTTTAACAAAATTATCGGCGATAATGACTTTGAATTGGAATTTGCATCATTTTTAGAAAACCGTTTCAACGATGTAATTGCTTATGCCAAAAACACGATGGGAGAAGGCGGTATTAACTTTAAAATTGAATATCAAGCCGAAAACGGAAATATCCGCGAATATTACCCTGATTTCTTTGTGAAAACAGATGAGAATACTTTTTTCATTGTGGAAACAAAGGGGCGTGAAGATTTAGATGATTTACGAAAAATTGATCGGCTTATAATTTGGTGCAATGATGTAAACAAATCACAAAATAAATATACCTATACACCAGTGTATGTAAAACAGGGAAAATGGGACGAGATAAAAAACGAATTAAAATCATTTGATGATGTAATAAAAATTTTTAAGGTTGATAACAATGGATAATTTACCAGTAAATAATTCGCGATTTTTGATATACCAAACCGAAAACGGTGAAACTAAAATTGATGTCCGTTTTCAAGACGAAACCGTTTGGTTGACGCAAAAGACTATGGCGGAACTTTTTCAGGTGAAACCGCAAAATATTACAATGCACCTGAAAAATATTTATGCCGAAGGTGAATTGACCGAAGAGGCAACTTGTAAGGAATTCTTACAAGTTCAAATCGAAGGCAACAGAGAGGTTAAACGAAAACAAAAATTCTATAATCTTGATGCCATTATTTCGGTTGGATACCGCATAAAATCGCATATTGCCACAAAATTTCGTCAGTGGGCAACGCAACGCATTCGAGAATACATTGTAAAAGGTTTTGTAATAGATGATGAGCGCTTAAAAAATCCCGATTTGCCCTTTGATTATTTTGAAGAACTATTACAGCGTATCCAAGAAATACGTACTTCTGAGAAACGATTTTATCGTAAAATTACCGATATTTATGCAACAAGTGTTGATTATGATCCTACACACGAATTAAGTATTAAATTTTTTCAAACCGTGCAAAATAAAATGCACTGGGCTATTACCGGAAAAACCGCTGCCGAAATTATTAACGAACGAGCCGACAGCACCAAACCCAATATGGGGCTAACGAACTGGCGTGGCGATAAAATCCGAAAATCCGATGTTACCATTGCTAAAAATTATTTAAACGAAGAAGAATTAAGAGCTTTAAATAATTTAGTGGAACAATATCTTATTTTTGCCGAAGGACAGGCTATGCGACGAATACCAATGTATATGAAAGACTGGATTGCCAAATTAGATGCTTTTTTACAACTCAACGACCGTGAAATTCTGCAAAATGCCGGCTCTATTTCTCACGAATTAGCTAAACAAAACGCCGAATTGGAATATGATAAATATAAAAAATTGCAACAAAAAGCGTTAAGTAAGGCCGACGACGACTTTGAAAAAACTATAAAACAAATTGAAAATAAAAAATCTAAAAAAGGATAAATAATGAATTTAACAGATATAGACAAAAACAGAATAATAGAACTTATTAAAAACGGCGAAAAACTGCCCAAAGAGGATATTTATAAACTCTTTGCCGACGAGGAAGATGTTTTTCTTTTCTGGAACGGACGAAAAGAAGAAGTTACCAATATTGCCCTACCTTTTCATAGTATTGAACAAATTGACGAACCTCGTAAGGATTTAGAAGTTCAAACATCAATGTTTGATATGCGTGGCAGACAGCTAAAAGGCTGGACAAACAAGCTCATTTGGGGCGATAACAAACTTATTCTTTCCTCTTTGGCAAACGGACCTATACGAGAAGAAATTGAAAAACAAGGTGGGATAAAACTTATTTACATTGACCCGCCTTTT
>QMPG01000349.1 GCA_003648455.1 Bacteroidota bacterium | reverse complement strand
TTATTCTATTTTCTTTTTGTTTCAATTTTATAAGTTTATTTCAATGTACATTAGGTCTTTGTTGCCTTGCATACAACAACTGTATATCCGGACTATTCCGTTTATTTCCATTATAGTAATAATAAGTTTAGTCGTTAAAAAAAGCGATAATTACTTAAAAGCTGTTAGAAAAATTGGTTTTTTTGTTATAACAAGTGTAGCAAAAAACCCCATTGTTTTAGATACAGTTTTTTATTACTTTGGTAAAAGTACAAAATTTGTATGAGCTAAAAAATATATTATTGGGTTTTGGTATTTTTTTAATTGTAAGAATGCTTATGTGTACGTAATATAATTTTGATTAAGCTTATAGCTTTATATCATATTTATTAAATTTATACATTCACCCATCGGTAAAGGAATAATTTAGCCAAGCTTTTACCGTATCCTGTTAATAAAAAAAATGATTATTGAAAATAATAACTTATATTTAAATAATTTTATAATTAATAAATAATATTTTACGCATTTTATAATAAAGTATTATTTTTGAACTTTAATTATGAATAACAAATAAATGTATTAATAAATAAATTAAAAGTTATGAAACGATTATTATTAATTTTTTTAAGCTTTGCTCTTATGGCAGCCTTATCAACCTCGTGTACAGATGAAAACATTTTACCAAGTTTTGATGAGTCATTAATTATTGGAAAATGGAAAAGTGGCACATTATACGAAAGATATGATTCTGACAAAACTGGTGCTACCTGGAATACTGCCGATGATGTTACAGAAGAAGAAGCCCAAATTTTTACTTGGACTATAACAAAAGATCAGTTAGAGCAAATTCATATTATAGAAAATGGTGGTAAAGTTCCAAAAGTATATACTATTACTGAATTAACAGCATCGTCATTAACATATGAAGACGACTACGGAAGATCAAAATCATTTACAAAACAATAGTAATATGAAAGTACTGAAAAAAATTGGAATTGCTTTACTGGTATTAGTCTTTGTATTAATAATTGTATTAACAATATCTTTTTGGTATATTTTTACACCGGAAAAATTAACACCATTAATTAATAAACAGGCAAAAAAATATTTAACCTGTAATACTGAAATCGAAAAAGTTGAGCCAAGTTTTTTTAGTACTTATCCGTTTTTTGGGCTTGAGATAATTAATCTCTGTTTAACAGAGAATACAAATTTACCGAACGCTGATACACTTTTAAACACACCCAAATGCTTAGCCTCGGTAAATGCAATGTCCTATTTATTTAAAGGGAATATATCGCTTAATCTGTTTTTTGTTGAAGATGGCTATTTGAATTTCAAAATAGACTCGCTTGGTAAGTCTAATTTCGATATTTTAAAAATTAGTCCCGATTCAACAGAAGCTGATTCTACTTCTGAAGAATTAGAATTGGGTGAAATCAACATCAGCAATGTAGAATTTAAGAATTTTAACGCTAAATATATTGATGAATCATCATCTATAAAAGCAGATATTAAAAACTTAAATGCAAAGCTTGAGTTAAAATACAATGAAGAGAAACAGTATTTTGACTTTGATATGCAATTAAATAGAATGCTGTTTATTACTTCCGACTCAACCAATCTTTATGTTGATGCTAAAAATTGTGATATAAAAATTAATTCTAAAGCTAAAGACAAAAATCTTTTCGATTCGGATATTAAGTTCGTCTGTAAAGATATATCTGTTTCTATGGCCGGGGATAAAATTTTATCTAATATGAAATTTATTTCACACTTGCCATTTAATGTACAGCTTTCGGAAAATATTTACGATTTAAAAGAATCGAAATTTATTATTAATGATGAGCAGGAAGTATTATTTGATGGTCGGCTAAAAATATTGAACGATGATTCTATATTTACAGACATAAATTATTCTACTAATGAATTAGATATTGAAAAAATTATAGCTCTTATTCCCGAAGCATACTCAGATTATTTAAAAGATATAAAGGCAAAGGGCTATGCACAAGTGTCAGGATATGTAAAAGGAATTGTATCAGATACAAACCTTCCGGTTATTACAACAAATTTGAAATACTATAAGGGCAAAATTAAATACACAGGCTATCCAAGTGTAAATGATATTAAATTATCATTAACGACTAAGATAAATATGAACAAAAATCAGAGTTCAGATATTATTATAAATAGTAGTTATGCCAAAATATTAAACAGCAGTGTTAATCTTAAAGGAAACATCTCTAACATGTTAGAAGCGCCGGTATATAATATATATACTAATGGTGATTATACCTTAGCTGATTTTAATTCGTTTATACCTAAAGAACAAAATGTTTTTGTTAGTGGTAAGCTTAAAGTAAATATGCATGCTCGATTTTCTCAGTCAGATATTGATAATGAAAAATATCACCGTATTTATTTAAATAGCGATTTCAAGACTCGGGATTTTTATGCGATTTATGAGGACAGTATAAAGGTAAATTTACCTTCGGGAAATATTAAACTTAATTTACCCGGTAATCGCAGAGCAGATAAAAACCTTATTTTTGCAAACATAAAATTTGATGCACCAAACATTGATATAGAAATGTCTCCTACTATGAGTGCAGCAAGTCAAAATCTTGAGCTTAATGTTGATATCAATAATATGGCAAAAGAATTATCTGCACCAATAAGTAGCTGTAGTTTTAAATTTGCTAGCCTATATGCTATTGCCGACACTTTATCTGTAAAAGCAAATAATGCAAACGGACAATTTAAATATATTCCGACACTTAAATCTAAAAAAGAGATTGCTGTTATAAACTCCACAATTAATAGTAAAGAAATTATTATTGCCGGCAACGATAGTGTTTTGTTTGATGCTAAAAAGTTGTATGCAAAAACAAATCTTAATTACGACGACTCGCAAAAGAACATTATGCTTCAATTGCAACCTGAGGTGGATATTAGTTTCTCAGATGCAACTTACGACTTAAGCGAGCAGCTAAAGGGTGACATCCCAAATATTTCGTTTACACTTAATCCCGATACAATGGAGATTAAAAAAGCGAATTTAATTTTAGGGGATTCCGATTTTAGCCTTAGCGGAGAACTTACCAACATCTCTAAATATCTTAATAATCAGGCATTGCTGAAAGGTAATTTTGATTTAGTTTCGAAACGCACAGATGTATATCAGCTGATGGACATCTTTAACGGCATGGGGAGTGAAGATTCAACTCTTGTAGAAAATGAAGATATTACAACAGAAGACGATCCGTTTATGGTACCCAAAGGTATAGCAATTCGAATGAATACAAGAATTGATCAGACTGTAGTAAATGATAATATTATAGAAAATATTAAAGGTGGCTTAACAATTAAAGATGGTACACTTATTCTCGATCAAATGGGTTTTACAACTAAGGCTGCAAATATGCAGTTAACGGCAATGTATCGTTCAAAGAGAAAAAATCATCTCTTTACCAGCATAGATTTTCACCTTTTAGATATTGATGTTGCTGAACTAATTGATTTGATACCTTCTGTTGACACAATAATTCCAATGCTAAAATCATTCAAAGGTAATGGCGAATTTCATTTAGCCGGAGAGGCATATCTTAAGAGTGATTATTCTCTTAAACAATCTACAATTCGTGGAGCAGTAGCATTTGAGGGACAGAACCTAGTACTCATGGATTCCGAAACATTTGATATGATTGCCGATAAATTATTGTTTGAGAAAAAAACAGAAAATGTTATTGATAGCCTTAGTGTTGAGATGACTCTTTATAAAGATGAAATTGATTTATATCCATTTCTTATTGTAATGGATGATTATAAAGCAGTTATTTCCGGACGACATACTACGGATAATCATTTTAATTATCATATATCTGTAACAGATACTCCATTACCTACCAGATTAGGACTAAATGTAAGCGGAACAATAGATGATTTGAAATATGAACTTGTTCCTTGTAAATATAAACATCTATACAATCCTAAAAAACAAGGCGCTATGGAGGCACGAACTTTACGTTTGAAGAAGTTGATTTCGGAATCGCTTAAGGAGAATGTAAAGCAGGTTAAAGAGCAGTAAGTTTGCTATCCCAAAAGAAAATATTAACCCGGAAAATTCATTAATTTTCTACGATTAAGTAATACCAACAAATTTGGGAATTTCATTAACCCCAAATTTGGGTATTACTAAATCGGGGTTTCCCGCTTTGCACCCCACTATCTAT
>QMPG01000348.1 GCA_003648455.1 Bacteroidota bacterium | reverse complement strand
TATATATATTTCAGTGCGGAGAAATCGCAATCTTTTAAGATTGCAGTAAATAATTAGTACATTTGTAAGCAACTAAATTGCAGTATATTTTTCCGCACCGAAAACATATATTGCACGTTAGCATACATACCAAATATACTAATTCGAATCAAAAAATAAAATGAAATTACCAGTAAAAAACTCCAAAACAAATTCAGAACCTTATCTTCAAAAGCGTCTTAAAGAAATTGAAAAAGAGCGAATAAAAGGAAATAATATTCCATTCAAGATTACTGGAATCCGAGAAAAAGGATTTATTATAAACGTTTCTGGACTTAAAGGATTTATTTCATTTAATCATATGCCTTGGAAATATAGCTCACATATTTATTGGCATTTTTTATATCCGTATATTAGAGGAAAGTATTTTTTTGGGAAAGTTTATAGTGTTAACCAAATTCAACAGACAGTTGTAGTTGATGGAAATGTTCCTCAATTCAAAAAAAAAGTCTTTGCTGAAGATGATAAATATAAAGGTATAATCTTAGATAAATCCGCTTCTGGTTTATGGGTTGACATGGGTTATCATTTTCAATGGGAATGTGGTTCGATTTTCACGAAAATTCGACGATTTAGTTTTGAATCCGCCCAATCTTGTTTTAATAATAATGCAGGTAAAGTGATAGAAGTATTTTTTTGGGGGAATGATACTAACTCAAATCTTCTTTTTGGTTACGAGAATTTTAAGAAAATTTGGTATACAGGAGAAATCTATAAATATATCGGAAATATTTTCCCAGTAAAAGTTGTGAAAACAAAAGAAACTGGGATCAGTTTTCTTGTAGAGAATAAGTTTAAAGCTACTCTCAATAATATCACAAGAAAGAATAAACAGGCTTTCCAAAATCTTATTGATGGGGATATTATTCATTGTGAGGTTGAAAATATTAACAATACAAAAAAATTATTACGCTTGAACTGGGAATATGAATTAGAAATAGACGAAATAGCCAAAAGAAATACAGTACAGTGTAAAAAAAACACCATAATAATTGAGAATAGCATTATTAAAAACAGAGTAAACCAAGATGTTGTAAAAAGATTAAGCCTTATTAGCAAAACAGTTAAGGTTGAAGTAATACAAAAAGTAAATTCATTGGGTAGAATTTGTAATACATATTTTGTGGAGAATAAATACAAAGGAGAATTAATTATTTCCAATGACAATTACCAAATAACAAAAATGGAAAAAAAGCACATTGAAGAAAACCTCCAAGATGGCGATATACTCAATTGCGAAGTGTTAGGTGTTCATAAAAAAACAATCAAAATAAAATGGAATATCCGCAACGAAGAATTACAAAGATTTCTTCAGTGACTTTAACTGATTCAGCTATGATTAAGGATAAACATGGAAGATATTTGAGAAAATTCATAAAAAAATAATAAAAATACTTGACAAAACTTTTAAATTGTGTATATTTGCATGAATCAAGATAGATAATTGGTAAATGCAATAGCTCACGAGTCCTTCGTGGGCTTTTTTCATCTCGAATAATCAATTCAGATAAAATGCCAAAACTTAAAAATAAAGTACGTATGCTAACAAGCCATATAATTCATGGCGGGTTTATTCGTAAACATTTAAGATTATAGCAGGAAATTTAGTATATTCGTGGGCAGAAAGATTATGGCAGGAGAAACCGCCACGTAATCATATGGCAGCACGTTCTACACCATTTAAAGAAAAACCGAGATTAAAAGAAATAATATGAACACAAAGGTATTTATAAGTCATCAAAAAAGAGATAGAGATGAAGCGGAAAAAATTGCAGAATATCTGAAAGATATGGGTATTAATGTGTATTTTGATGAATATGATAGAGAATTACAAATTGCTACTCAGAATGACAACCCCAAAGCAGTTGTTGCTGCAATTAGGAAAGGGATTAATAATTCAACACATATGTTATGTATAATATCAAAAAACACATTATTTTCAAAATGGGTTCCTTTTGAAGTAGGCTACGGTTATGATAAAACGGATTTAGCAACATTAACATTAAAGGGGATAAATAATTCAGATTTACCTGATTATATTAAAGTTGCACCAATAATTCGTGATATTTATGACATTAATAAATTTATTGAAGACAAGTTTAAGAAAAAATATATTTTGGAAAGTAGAAACTTTTCTGATTACAACAGTGCATATCACCCATTAAGTGGAGTGATGGACAAAATAATTACTTAAAAGGAAAAATTATGAACACAAAAAGATATAATTATCATTCCATACAATTAAAAAAAGAAAACAATGAGAATTAAAGTATTTATATCATATTCAGGAAACGATGAAGATAAAGTTACAAAACTTGTTTCTCAGTTGAAAAAGAACAATTTAGATGTTTGGTTTGACCAAGAACAACTCTATCCTGGTGAAGAATTAAAGCCTGCAATTAAAAACGGTATTTATTCAGCTAATATATTTCTTGCTTGTTTAAGCAGTAGCTATGTCAATAATTTTAGCGGTTCTTGGACTGAGAGAGAATTGAAAATTGCAACGCAAAATGAAGAAAAACAAAATGTGAGAAAAATTATACCAGTTCGATTTGAAAAAGCAAAAGGGAGCCAACTTCCTGATATTTTAGGTAAAAGAGCATTTGCTGATTTATCAAATCTTGCTAAATGGAATAAGAATATTAATCGACTTGTAGATGCTATAAAAAAAATATCTTTGGAACAAGAGAAAAGGAATTAATTATGAACACGTTAAGACACAATACATTCGTAAGTTATCATCACTATAATGACCAATATTATAGAGAAGAGTTTGAGAAACTTTTTAATAACATTTATGACATAATCGTATCTAAATCAGTTCAAATTGGTGAAATTGACCCTAATTTACCTGCTGAAAGAGTAAGACAAATAATCAGAGATGATTATTTAAGAGATACAACTGTAACCGTAGTTTTAATCGGCTCTGAAACTTGGAAAAGAAAACATATAGATTGGGAAATAGGAGCAAGTATTAGAAATACTCAAAAAAACCCAAGGTCAGGTTTAATAGGAATACTATTACCTTCATATCACAAGCATTATGGCATTGAATATGGAAAATACAATAAGTGTTATATTCCACCAAGATTATCTGATAATATTGATTGTGGTTTTGCTAAACTTTATGATTGGAGCACAAATCCTTATACTGTTCAAGGGTGGATACACGATGCATTTAGCAATAGAAATAAAATAAATCCAGATAATTCGTATTCAAATTTTGTAAATAATAGGACAAGTAATGGATGGTGCTAAAATTAAAATCATAGATTTTTTCTTCGATAAAGAGACTTTTGTATTCTCATTAAACTTAAATGTTTGGATACTTATATTGGCTATTGCTCTTTATTTTTTTATCATATATTTAATAAAAGAATATAAGAAAAAACAGTCAGTTGATAAAGATGTAGTTCCTGTAAAATTGAAGTATAAACTTGGTGGAGTAGAGATAGAATATAATATTATAAGAAACTATCAGAATATTGAAATAGCACATAAAATTTATATTGAGTTGATTACTCGAAAAGCTGCTATTGAGATTGAAGAAAATAAAGATGTCATTGTTGAAGTATATAATTCTTGGTATTCTCTTTTCCAAATAACAAGAAATGAATTAAAATCTTTCAATGGAAAATTATTAAAAGATAATAATACATCACAAGAACTTGTTCGCTTACTAACAGATATTCTGAACAAAGGATTGCGACCTCATTTAACTGAATATCAAGCAAGATTTAGAAAATGGTATACTGAGCAATTAGAAAAAAATGAAAATAATAGCCCGCAAGATATACAAGGGAAATACGAAGATATTAAGGAATTATGGAGTTCTATGAAAGAAGTAAATAAAACATTAATTGAATATTCAGAACAGTTGAAAAAAATAATAGACGGATAGAAAAACGGTGTAGAACAATGTATATAAAAAATAGGCGAGATAGTAATAGTATCAAGGTTTGTAGCCCGATTGAACTTTCTTGTAAATTGAAAGTTTACTGCTTCGAAATCGCCTACTTTTCATATACCAACCGTTACCTGCCATAGTCTCACCAATCTTCACAATGAATTTCAGAAAATCGTAGATTTTTAGAAAACACAGTAAATAGGGATAATGTAAAATCTGGTTTTTTTTGGATTAGCGGTTTGAATTCGGGGCGGTTTTTCAGAAATCCGTATCCATTTTAGATAAT
>QMPG01000347.1 GCA_003648455.1 Bacteroidota bacterium | reverse complement strand
TTCTGGCTTGGATTTTCGAACAAGTTTACTACCCATTTTGGTGCGCGGATAAGTTTATGTGATTAAGGATTGGTCAAAAAGTCGACAAATAATAGTGAAAGCCGTATATTTGCCTGAATTTTGGCTTGACAGGAACAACACTTCTGAGTAAACTGTAAGACTAAGCTGCGGGCCCATAGCTCAGCGGTTAGAGCAACTGACTCATAATCAGTGGGTCCCAGGTTCAAGTCCTGGTGGGCCCAGTTTTATGCTTGTAATATTGAAAAGGAGATAAATAATAAAATGATTTTATTATCTACTTGACACAGTACATTCCGAACTTGTTTCAGCATCTCACTTATTACCGGTTAATATGTCCATACCTGCCCGCCGAAACTTTAGTGCAGGCGGACCTATCTACCCATAAACATATAAAAGTACTTGACACAAACCGAATTTTATTATATATTCAATTCGCTTTGGGCCTGTAGCTCAGTTGGTTAGAGCAACTGACTCATAATCAGTGGGTCGCTGGTTCGAGTCCGGCCAGGCCCATTTTTTATTACAATGAAATTTGATTAATCCCCTTTATTTTTCCGGAAAATAGTTTAACAATACCTGTATCAACGGTAAAATAGAAAATTTGCCACCCATTTTCAGATAATCGTTTAAGAAGATTAATAGCATTTAGTTTTCTCTCATTATCAAATGTTAGAAACGTGTCGTCGAGAAAGAAGAAGAGTTTGTGATTGTCAAACAATTTTTCGGCAAGGGCAATCCTAATACAGAACATTAGTTGAACGAGGGTTCCCGTGCTTAGATAAGCTTCGTTTATATTTTCATCATTTTCTAAAATACTAAATTCCATTTTTCCGTCTATTTTGACAATGATGTCCTTTTTTCCCGTTACTATTCGCATATAGTCTTGTATTTTACACAGATTTATTGCATTTCCGATGTTTTCTGTAAATTCCTTTTCTGTACTGTCTATGGCGCTGATTGCCAGGTTTGCGGCGGATTTCGCATTTTCATATAGACTCAGTTTTTTATTGATTTCCATTTCTCTTAGTTCCATTTCGAGCCTATTTCTGAATTTATTGGCATTCAGCAGTAATTTAATCCCCTCCTCACGTTTAATTATTTCATTGATGGCATTTTTGTTTTCCTCAATTTTATCCTTTAATGTTTTGTTAAATAAATTGAGTTCATTTACAATGCTCTCCAATTGTTTCAAATTGTTTGTATTTTCGACGGAAGATATATGAGATTTAATATTTTTTCTAAATATCTCATAGTTGTTGTTTAATTCAATAATTGAGAGTATATTTTTTAGATGAGGGATAGCCACATCCGTTTTACCCGGTGAGCCCAACCGTTCAAGTATATTCTTTTCATTTTTAAGATTTATCAGGAGTTCGTTCTTTTTACTTAACTTTTCTCTTAATTCCGAAACGGATTTACAGTGTGTTGCACTGATCAGTTTGACTACTTCATTGTCATTGGATTTTATTTTCTCGGTAAGTGTGGCAGTGGTTTCTTTGTTTTTTGAAATTTCCGATTCCGTTTTATCAAGTTCATTACCAAGTTGCTCCAATTTAGCTTTTAAATCTTCTAACGACCTTGTGAATTTATTTATATTATCTTTGTATTGTGAGAGCGATACACCGTTTTTCTCGGCTAAACCTAAAATTTCAATCATTTTTTTTGTGGTTGACTTGTTTTTAAAGAAAAGAAATAAAGTGTATCCGAGAGGGAAAACGGTTATTATTGAGGGTATAAAGGATTGTTTCAATATAAATATAACAGAAATGATGATCAGTAAAAAAGTTACGATAAAAGAAATTTTAAAGATAAGTGAATATTTATTTAAATTTTCGATTAAATCATCGTATAATTTTTTGTTTTCTCTAAAATTCTCGTATTTTTCGAGTTCATCGGATATTTTCTTAATCTCTTTTGATGTTTCTTTAATCGAATTTCTTAATTCTTCGGATTGAAATTTTTGCATACTTATCTCATTTTTAACTTTTGTCAGTTGTTTCTCAAGATCGTAATTGCTTTTTATAATTTGTTCCCACGAAAATAGCTCTTTTTCATTTAAAAATGTATACGATTGCAACTCATTCTCAATGCTATTAACCCTGTCTTCTTGAATTTTGTGTTTTTTATAGTCGGCGAATGAAAGAAGATTGTTAGTGATATTACTCAACTTATTCAGTTGTTCCAGATTCGATTCAAGTTCCGGTTTTCTTTTCTGGTTTTCATTTAAATCGAGTAACTTTTCTTTAATCGTTTCAATATTGCTCAATTCATTTTTAAGATTCCTGATATTTTCCTTTCGATCTTTTTTGAAATCCCGTGTTTTGGGAGTTATCTGTACCAGTTCAAAAATTTTATTTTTCAATTTAGCGTAATCGAATCCTGAAATGTTCTTTTTTATCAAATCAAATACCTTATTGGCATGATTGTCCCCCTCAATAGAGTATGAGAGTCCTCTCATAACAAGTGTGCGAAATATCAGATAATCCTTTTGACTGATTTTATCGAACAATCCCAGATTATCTATAAATTCCGATGATTCGGGAGTCAATGTCATGGTTTCATTTCCATTTTCGAGTTCGATTTTTAAATCTTTTTTCTTGTATTTTCTATTAACAAAGAGTTTATCGGGGTACTTGAAAAGAGAAGTAATAAGTGCATCGAGAATGGTAGTCTTTCCCGATTCGTTTTTCCCAACAAATATGTTGAATTCCGAGAGATTGAAGGATCTATTTTTAAAGATGCCGAAATTCCTAATTTCAATGGATTTGATTCTGTAATTCATTTCCCGCTAATCCCCTTATAAGATTCAAAGATTAGTTTTTTAGCTTTGGTTAATACCTCATTTGAAATGGTTTTCTCTTTACTTGTCTTATCTATTTTAGATAATATACTTTTGATTTCCGGTTTAAGTGATTCCACAACAGACACATTCATGTCCCATTCGATAGGGATTTTATGATTTTTCCCCCACCTTTCATCTATATCATTTCTTATCTTATCGAGTTTTGCAATTTGGTTTATATAGCCCTCGATATTAATAAATAATTTTGTAACGGATGAGGATTTTTCCAATGATTCGGAAATCTGTTGAGATATACTATTAATATCAAAAGGAGATAAGAAAAAATATTTATAACTAAGGTTAGTCATGTTCTCGAGGATAACTCTTCCTGCATCGTGTTCATTCGTATCATATATGGAAAATGCCCTTTTCTCCTTTTCCTTGGCGCTGAGTGGATAAATCGAACCGGGCATACAGCATAATACATTATCAAATTTCCATTTTTTAAAGGATTTATGGTAATGTCCCATTGCGATATAAATTTTCTTTTTGATGTAGATTAATGGTAACAGGTCCTCAAAATGAATAGGGAAATGTTTTATTTTATTGTTATCTACATCGATCATACCGAAATTTATACCGATGGGGGAGGCGTGAAGTAGGAGTAAATTATTCTCTGTTCTATCCGTTAGAATATCATGTGAAATTTTTGAAAAGAGATCAACGGGTTTTATATCATTATTGTAAGGGATTCCGTATATTGCCACATTACCGATAAGAACTTTTTCATAGGGCTTTTTTTGAAAGTATGTAACATTGTCAAAAGTTGAAAAGAACGACCTTAATGTTTCCGGATTATCGTGATTACCCGGGATTACAAAGTAATGCAAATTATCATCGGTGAAAAGGTCCCTGTATTTCAAATTAACGGAAATATTGTCAAAAACATCTCCGGAAATAATTATGTTAACAATTTCATTTTTAATCGCATATTCCTTTATCCTTTTGAAGTTTTCAACAATAAATTTATTTTCAATATTGTTTTTTGCATTAAAATGTAAGTCCGAAATGTGTAATATTCTCATACTGTTATTTATAACACAAAATCGATAAAAAATAAAGATTTTATTTTTAATAAAATAGAATATCAATACGTGCAAATATCGGGTAATCTAATAGTTATAAAATTAGGTAAATAGCAAGAGGTGCGCAATTATTGCATCTTGTATTTACTTGACATTTATTTAATTTTTTCTTATTATTAATTAACCATCACATAGGAGGTTACATGTTTAAGTTCAAATTAACTCTGCTTATTTTAATTCTACCTGTATTTTTATTTTCAAGCAATTATACGCGTATGCTTGAGAAAAAGAGTATGGAGAGTAGAAACCCGAATTTGATAAGATTCAAAATAGCGCATTTCTCGAC
>QMPG01000346.1 GCA_003648455.1 Bacteroidota bacterium | reverse complement strand
TCTGTACACCTCATGGTTATTTTTTTCACGCTAAGAAACATTCTTTTTTACCGCAAAGACGCTAAGTCGCTAAGTAATTTATAATTAATAATTAATTTCTCTGTGATTCTCTGTGTCCTCTGTGGTTTTATCTTTTTTTACACTAAGAAACATTTCTTTTTTACCGCAAAGACACTAAGTCGCTAAGTAATTTATAATTTATAATTAACAATTAATAATTAATTTTTCTGTACACCTCATGGTTATTTTTTTCACACTAAGAAACATTTCTTTTTTACCGCAAAGACGCTAAGTCGCTAAGTAATTTATAATTAACAATTAACATGCTTTGCTGCATGATATGAAGAACGTACTAACGGACTGCTTTCGACAAACTTAAATCCTTTTTCTAAACCAATTTCTTCGTACTTTTTAAAAGTTTCGGGTGTAACATACTCAGTAACAGGCATATTGTATTTAGTCGGTTGAAGATATTGACCAATAGTAAAAACTTTACAACCTACGTTTAATAAATCGTCCATTGTTTGATAAATTTCGACTTCCTTCTCTCCTATTCCAACCATAATACCTGATTTAGAAATTATTCCTGCTTCTGAAATGCGTTTAACAACTTCCAAACTCCTGTCATACTGTGCTTTACTTCTAACTTTTGGTGTTAGCCGTCTTACTGTTTCCATATTATGAGAAATAACCTCGGGTTTAGCATCTATAACCTTTTTTAAAGATTCATAATCACCCATAAAATCAGGTATAAGCACTTCCATGGTAGTTTTTGGGTTCACTTTTTTGACTGCTTTTATTGTCTCAACCCAAATATCTGAACCATAATCAGACAAATCGTCCCTATCAACAGAAGTAATTACGCAATGCTTTAAACTCAATAATTTTACTGATTCGGCAATGTGCATAGGCTCATCTTTATCTACCGGCAAAGGCTTTCCTGTTTTAACAGCACAAAATTTACACGAACGAGTACATATATCACCAAGTATCATAAATGTAGCTGTTCCCAAACCCCAACATTCACCGGCATTAGGACATTTACCACTAGTGCATATTGTATGAAGATTATACTTTTTAATTATTTTATTCATTCTTGAATACTCTTCATCATTTGGTAATTTTATCTTTAGCCACTCGGGTTTTCTACGATTATTAATGTTTTTCATACCTTATTATAATATAATTAATTATAAATTATGATTTATGAATTACAAATAAATTATTTGAAGCAAAATTAATAATTAATAATTAATAATTATTTTTTACAGCTAATAATATTTTTTTTGATAAACTACTAATTGGTTGAATTGTTTTGTTATAAGAAAAAGGAACCACAAAGTGCACTAAGAATACACAAAGAACACAAAATTATATTTACATAGACAAATTGTTTATTGGTTAAATTGTTGCCATTACTAATAATTTATTGGCATTGATTGTTGAGTGTTGTGTGTTGAGTGTTGAGTGTTAAATGGTTAAATGGTTAAATTGTTATATTATAATATTGTTGGTCATTGATAGCCATTTATTATCATTGATTATTGACTAAATTGTTAAATTGTTTGATTCTTAAAATCAAATTAGTAATCAATATTCCTTTTTTATAAAAAAATAAACCACAAAGTGCACTAAGGATACACAAAGAACACAAAATTATTACAAACTTTGAAAACTTTCAACTTTACAAACTTAATGAACTCTCATCTTTACAAACTCAAAATTCTCAGACGTTTATAAATACCAGTAATTAACAATTAATAATTAATAATTAATAATTACCAATTCCCTCGCCTTTTTCACCAAAGAAAATCAAAAAAAATATTGCTATTTAAAAAAATATATGTAATTTTACGTTGTACATAAAATATGTAAACAAATTTAACAATTAATTATTAACTAAAAATCAATGTTTATGAAAAAACGAAAATTACATTTTAACAAACTAATTGGTTTGTTCATAACATTTACGATGCTGTTATTCTTGAGCGGCAACACTTTTGCTCAGAAAAAACAGATAAAAAATGTTATTGACAAAAATATTGTTCAAAAGACAAGAACAATAGACAAATTAAAGACTTCGAAGCTTTTCACAAAAGCTGACAGAGAGTCTCGAACAATAAAACCTAACAATTCAGTTTCTAATAAAGCTGCTATGCTTTATGAAGGATTTGATGGTGGAGTATTTCCTCCTGCTGGATGGACAATAGATGTTATATCTGGTGCTCCCAGCAATCTTGTTTTAGATACAGATTATCCTCTAGTAGGTACAGGTAGTGCTTATTGGATTGGTTATAATGGAGGTTATACTAGTCCACAAGAAAGTAGGTTGATAAGCCCAATGGTAAATGTTGCTATACCTGCTATTCTCACATACAATGAATGGGCTGCTAATGTTGGCTATAACGAAATTTATGTAGAAATTTCAGAGGATGGAACTAATTGGACAACAATCTACACACCAACCGGAGAATGGGAAAACAATATAGTTATTCCTGAATCATATTATGGAAAAAACGTTTATTTTGCTTTCCATTATATTGATACTGATCCATATGGGTATGGACAACCTCTAACTTATTGGGAAATTGATGAAATAAGCTTGCATGGATTTACTGGAACTGAACTTTTGGATTTGAGTTTTGGTGATGACCAACAAGGAGCATCAACAGTTGATGCTGTTAATCACATTGTTACATCCAATGTTTATCAGTCAACAGATTTAACTTCATTAGCACCTGACTTTACGCTTTCTGTTGGAGCTCAACTTTCACCAACTGCTGAATGGTATGATGGAGAAGGTGATATTATTCCTCACGATTTTACCGACACTGTTGAAGTAGGTGTATTATCAGGTGACGGAGAGCATCATCAATTATGGAAAATTAAAGCTGATAAACTTGATACATTATATGTAGGTAACGAATTATCTAAATTCAACTTTGGTCCTTATCAAGTAGGTGAAGTATGGTATGATAACTATGCAAGAAGAGTTGAAGCTAAAGTTTTATTCGATTCTACACTTATTATTGCACCAACTTTTGAATATTCAGAAAAAGCAACAGTTACACCTGCTCTTGGTGATACAGTAGATTTTACTAATCCTGTATATTATACTGTTGTTTCAGAAAGTAAAGATACAGTAACTTGGAGAGTAACAGTTACTAATGCTGCTGCTGAACAAGATGCTGACATTAAAACATTCTCAGTTGACAATCAAGTTGGAGATGCAACAATTGAAGACGGTAAAGTATTAGCTTATGTAAATAACGACAAACCATTAAACAGCTTAAATGTTGATATTACAGTATCTCCATTTGCTACAATGGTAAGTCCAACTACTGCTGATTTTGAAGCAGGTCCGGTTATTTATAAAGTTGTTGCTGAAGATGATACAGTTTCTATTGATTGGTCTGTTCGTTTAGTTTACGAAGACACTTTAAAACCAGTTGTAACACCAATGTATACTAACTTAGATACTCTTACTAATGTTGGAGATTCCACTCAGATAAAAATTAACGAATCTCCTAGTAAAGTTGCTTTAGTAGGAGAGGGTCATTCATTTATTGATAAAGCACCTCAAAGTCTTGATGACCTTGTTGACAACAATGAAGCAGTATATGTTGAAATAGCTAAAGGCGACAGCATTGGTACTTTATTTACCGAAGGATTAGAAGTTGGTAATTATCTTGCTTACGGTATTGACTCTACAGGAAATATTTCTGTAGCAGAAGATACTCTTGTTATTGTTATTGGAACAAAAGAGGTTGCTACTATTGCTGACCTTTGGGAAGATGATTTAGATGACATCAACTATAACATGCAATATAAAATAACAGGCGAAGCTGTTATTTCTTTCATGCAAGATTATAGAAATCAGAAATGGATTCAGGATGAAACAGCCGGTATTCAAGTTGATGACCCAGAAGGAATTATTACATCAAGCTATGCACAATATGATGGAATGACCGGTTTAACAGGAACTCTTAAAGATTATTATGGTACTTTAGAAATTATTCCAGTTGAAGATCCTGATACTGCAAGTTCACACAATAACACTATTGAACCTAAGGTAATTAATCTTGAGGCATTAAATGATAATCAACAAGATTATCAATCTCAATTAATTAAGATTAATAATGTAGATATTACCTCTACAGGAACTTTTGCTAATGGTCATAATTATGACATTCAAGATTATACTTCTGAAGGTGTATTACGTTCTAATTTCTATGATGTA
>QMPG01000345.1 GCA_003648455.1 Bacteroidota bacterium | reverse complement strand
ATCGTTTCCTGCTAAGAAACCATTAGACACTATACTTTCTGATCCGGGAAAGCCCGACAAAGCCCACATTTCTCCACAATTAGGCAAATTACCAAAATCTTTATTCAGTACCGTTTTAATTTTTTGTCCGCCCCAAATCTTATCTTTAAATATGGGTTCAAATTTTAATGGATAGAGCATAATTGTTCAATTTTATACTTACAAAAGTACAAAAAGATTAAATGAAAAATAAAATGTATCTACCACAAACACATAAATTAAAACTTTCTTATTTTTACTAAAAATTCTCACCCAATGAATACAGAATCACTCAAACAGAAACTTATCGCAGAACTTAACGAAAACAGCATTTTACTTTATGCAGAACGGCAGAAATTTAAACAAGACAATCTGCCTATTGAGTTATTACAAAAGATGCGAGACAAATACGTTAAGCAAAAAAGGTTTAGTATGATTGCCTTTAGTATTTTAGGGGCATTCCTAATTATGCTACAGTTTTATATTGTTTCTGATGACAACGCCAATCCTTTTCTTCAAAATATAATGTTGCAATTCACGCCCATCTTGGGAATTAGCTACTTTAGTGCAAGTCATCAAAACTATAGCAAACGAATTTTTATTTTAGACTTACTTTTGAATTGGGAAAAATAAAAAAGCCAAGTCCTCTCCTATATCCGTAAGCATTCCGCAATCTCAGTTCTATTCTATCATTATTTTGTAGTTTTACACTCAACAAGACATAAAAATTTACCTTATAGTTAGAGGACATTTTTACATATCTCCGATATAAATAGTAATGGGATTAGTCGTATACGCTACTATTTTAAACAAGCAAGATTCGGAAAAAACCAGAATTTGTACGATATTTGCCCACCAAAATTTCAACTAAGTATTAACTCATCAACAAAATATGATTTTCGATAAAAATAATCTTCCTACTAAACTGATAGAACAAGTAAAAGAAATGCCAAAAGTTGAATTACATGTTCATTTAGAAGGTGCAACTCAAGCCGAAACGTTTTATCAACTGGCACAAAAGAACAATGTTGACTTTAAAGTAAGCTCACTCAAAGAATGGAAAAGTTTTTTTGCTTTTAAAGACTTTGGCCATTTTTTGGAAGTATATACTAAATCTGTAACCGCTTTAAAAACCCCGGAAGATTACACCTTTATCATAACTGAATTCTATAAGCATCAAGCTGAACAAAACATAGTCTACTCTGAAGCTTTTATCAGTGCTTCGTTTATCATTCAAAAATTTGAAACCGATGCTATTTTAGATGCCATAGAGCAAGGTATTCGTTTGGGCTCTGAAAAACACGGCATAAAAATCAACTTCATTCCGGATATTTCCCGCGAACTGCCAAATACACAAATGGCAGTAGTCGATTTTGTAACCGAAGGCTATAAACGCGGTTTATTTATTGGATTAGGAATTGGTGGACCGGAACAGGGTTTTCCTCCGGAATTATATACGGAAGCTTTTAAAAAAGCGAAGGCTAATGGCCTAAGAGTGGTTGCTCATGCAGGAGAAACAGAAGGTGCCAAAAGCGTATGGGGAGCAATAAAAAACCTTGGTGCAGAAAGAATTGGACATGGAGTTAGAAGCTTAGAAGACCCCAAGTTGATTCAATATTTAATAGATAATAAAATTACATTAGAGGTTTCACCAACAAGCAATTACGCTCTCGGAATAGTTAAAAATGGAGATCCTCATCCCATTCGACAATTACTTGATGCAGGTGTAAATTGCACAGTAAATTCCGACGATCCTGCAATGTTTTCAACATCTTTAATTCAGGAATATTTCTTATTACTAAACCAAGATTTTAGTTGTAAAGAGCTTTATAAGATGAATCTTCAAGCTTTAAATGTTTCTTTTGCTAATGCTGAGACAAAAGAAAAAGTAAAACGTAAGCTAGAAGCCTACGAAGAGAATAGAACTCTATTTGAAGTTATTCAGATATAGAAGATTATAATTATATCCATTTTCTATCAATTTCTTATTAATTTTACAGAAAAGCAAATTGTATGCTTAAAATTATTAAGAAAGCTATTCTAAAGTGTTTAAAAATACGTCACGATAAAAATCAAGAAAGAATCTCACAAAAGTTACTTTTGTCCGAAGCAGAAATTGCTCAAGTTGATTTTAGCCACTTTTTACGTGATAGTTTTGGATACTTATTGGTATTGCATCTGCCGGATTTGGTCTAAAAGGGTTTCTATTACCTAATGGTTTTACCTGGTGTTCGTTACAATACATGTATAAGCTTTACAAAAGTTATAGATTAGACTTTACACTAAATTAGTTTCTAACCTTACTGATTTTTTTAGTTCTTAATTCATTTTCATTGAATAAAAAATACATTTCTATAAAACACTCTCCAAATTCCGTTTCCCATTTCCAAAGCACCAACATGTTTTCCTTGTAAAGAAGCAGATAAATAAATCCGGTTATATGCTCCCCATCTCATAAATCCGTTTTTGTTAAGCAAAGTTATTATTCAATCCAGTTTATTCTTTTACTCTCTCGTTTTACTACTTTATTATATTTATATTTCGGATAACCAAACATAATTGAAATTACGGCTTCGTGATTATCAGGAATATTAAAAACTTTTCTAATCCCATTAACTTTATTTATTGCAGCAGGAACAATTCCATTTATTGTAGCACCCAAACCTATTGAGTGCATTGCAAACATAACATAAGTAGCATAAATTAAAGCATTATGAGTATGTTCTTCAGCTCCTTTTTCTGCGTGAAAAACCATTAAAGCTGGTGCTCCTCTTGTAATTCTGTCACCATATTTAAGCTTGTAATTTTCAAGTTTAGACATTGGATATAAATGATTTTTCAATGTGTTAAAAGTTTCCATTCCTTTTTTGAATTTAATAATTCTGCTAACTATCGGACTTTCTACCCAATTAATAATATCATCAAGAAACTTTTCGGTTGCCGGTAATATTTCTTCTATCTTTTTTCTATTATTTATTATTGATATTTCTACTTTGTTCGGCTCTGCTCCATAAGGTGCATATTGTAAGACTTCTAATAATTGTTCGATGGTTTCTTTTTCAACCGGTTTATCTTTAAAATTTCTTACTGAGCGACGAGTTGAAACAAAATCTTTAAATTCTTGAAAATTAATAGTTTTTGTTGGGAATTGTTCAAAATCAGTTTCGTACGAATATTTTGAAATTTTTACGGCATTGGTAGAACAAACCGCCATACATTGTCCGCATTCTAAACAAATTTCTTCTCTTTCGGGAATAAAATTTACCAAACCATTTTTATCAACACCTATAATGTTTACTGGGCAAACTTCTATACAAAGTTTGCATTTTGCACATTTGTCTTGGTCTATTTTGTTTTTCATCAGTAATCTTTTTTAGATAAAAAAATATTTTCCTAAAATACAGAAGCCCAATCAATTTATTAAACTCACCTTCTTATTTCTAAAAAAAAGAAAAAGTGAAAAATATAAGAACTTGTATCTTTTCCATTAACACACTATACTAATATAAGAATTAGTTTTTTATAAACTTTTTAGTTACTGTATTATTTTTTGTCCTAAGGTTTAAAAAATAAATGCCTTTTGGCAAATCAGCTATTTCAATTTTAAGTTTTGATGAATTAATTGCTTGTTGCTTTATAGTTTTACCGTTTACATCAACAATTTTGCAAGTTTCGATATTCAAATTATCAGTATTTATTTTAATATAGTTTTTTGCAGGATTAGGATATATAGAAATATTTGTATTAATTCTATTTTCGATTATTTGTGTTGGACAAGTCCACGATTTATTAAGTGTATCGAACTGTTGAACCAAATCGTTTTCTACTTGATAACGAAGAAAATCGCTCCCTGTCCAAAAATATAAACAAGTATCAACAGAATTTGTTGATTTATTTAAAGTCTCAAAATCAAAAACAACACTATTAAAATACTCTCCGGCAGGAATATTGCTGGATACCAAAGTTTTACTTCCGGTTGAAGCATCAAAACGATAAATTTCGCCCGAAAGTGAACTCTTAGATGTTGATGAACCGCCCACAACAAAAGCAATCATATCGTTAATTGATACTGCTCCCGAAAAACCTACAAAAAAACCATTAACAACTTGTAAATACCAATTAGATGTTGCAGGGTCGTAAGTCATTATACTATTTGATGTACCATATATGTTATAACCACCAAAATAATAAATTTTATTGTTCAAAACTACTGATGCAGCACCGTTTCCTGTT
>QMPG01000344.1 GCA_003648455.1 Bacteroidota bacterium | reverse complement strand
GAATACTGATAATTTTTTGTGATAATTTTACTTTATCACCAACTTTGATCAATAAAGATTCTTTAATATTTTCTGGGGTTAATTTCAGATATGATTTATCGAACAGTGCAATAATAAATATTCTTGGCGGGTTATACCGATTTTCTCCAACAATATCATCAGCTTTTACAAAATCTCCTTCATTTACCAGAATTGTTCCTTCATAAGGTAATTCTATTGTTAAAGTTTGTTTACCTTTTATAATATTTCGGGATTGAATAAAATCTTTAAAATCTTCCTCGATTGTTCGTGGATACTGATTAGAATTATATAAATTTAATGCTTCATTTTCCTTTTTAAAATTTAAAGATTCTTGTGCATCTATATAAATTGGTAAAGCTGTTTCAAAGGTAATATTTTGATTTATGGGATCTAGATAAAATCCCTTTTCCATTGAAATTGTGTATTTTCTTTTTTCTTCGTTTTCATTCTTAAGATATAGGACATCACTTACTTTGATTTTTAATTCTTCTTTGCTATTTTCGCTTTCTATTTGAATTTTCATAACAGATTTATCTTCTTTCCATTTTTTCCCCATTGGACGAATAGATATTCCCAGTTTTTCAAAACAATTTTCAGATAATAATTTATAAGCTAATTTCTCATCTACAGCACTCAATTTACCTAAATGTGGAGAAATAAAATTACGGTCTTTCCAAACTTCTGTTATTCCAACTGGTTGGAAACCATTTATAATCATGGAAAATGCTTGTTCTATATTTTCGGTATGCGAAATAATTCCACCTGTTCCGATTAATAAATCAATATCATACATATGAAATTTTTTCTTTTCTAATTCTTTTTCAATGTAGAAAGCTTCTGTAATCTTCTCCAAATCTTTTTGTTTTGCACGATTTAAGAAACCAATCTGATGAGTATTAAAATTCATTTTCATATGTTGTAATTTAGACATTTGAATTGCTTCGCGTGCAATAGCTTGTTCAATACATATCTGGAATTCATTAGTTGGAATAAAGGTCGGATAAAGCATTTTATTCCCAATATAATTTCGAATATAATTCTCTTCAATATTATCAGGAATCCATTTTATAACTTCATTAAACCCGCTATCTTTTAATACATTTGAAATACTGTAACTAAGTCCATAATTTGCACTTACGGTTCTGAAATATTCTCCGAGAATATTAGAAAAAATATCAGTTGTCGCACCTCCGATATCAACAGCCATCACATTCTTATCCAAATTTTCACTTATTAATTGTAATGAACGAATCACACCCATCGGTGTAGGAATAATTTGATCTGCAACTTTAGCTTTGAGCTTTGAATATCCCGGTGCCCGTTCCATTACATTATCCATAAATAGCTTGTGAATCTTCTCCCTCGCTGGTTTCAGGTTCTCCTGATCCATTTTAGGTCTTATATTAGGAACAATATAAAGGTCAAATTTATGTTTGAAAAGACTTACAATTAGAGAATGAATTGATTTATTACCTGCATAAATCAAAGGTATTTTTGTCTTTTCTCCGAATTTAGGAGTCGGATCTGCAAGTTGTAAAATCTCACCTAAACGAAGAATCGGAGCAATTGCTCCACCATCAATTCCACCAGACATTAAAATAATATCCGGATGAAGAATTTTCATTGTGGTCATTTGTTCCAAAGAAGAACGTTTATCATCAATTGCAAAAGTATCGAGAATAACACCACCGGCACCATAAGCTGTCCTCTTTCCACTACTTGCCGAATCAAACATTGTTAATCCAATAACCAATATCTGTAATCCACCTCCGGCACTACTTGTAGTAAGATAGAATATATCATCACAAAAATCAAGATTATTATTATCTGAATTGGGTTTTAAAAGTTTACAATTTGTCTCTTTTTGTAATTTCTCTAATGAATTGAATACACCAATATTTACATTTTCAAATGGTTTTTCTACAGTTGTAGGTGTATCTGCTATTGCTGTAATTTTGAAATCTGAATTAACTTTTTTTAAAAGCAAAGCTTTTGTTGTAGTGCTTCCTACATCGGTTATAACAATTTTGTCTTTGAATTGCATTATTTCTCCCCTTTTTAGCCAATATGGTTTTTTAGAAATATTTTCTTTAGCCATCTTTTCGGCTTCATTTTCTGAAATGTTCATTATCTCCACCAACTCTTTCTTCGTTTTATTAATAATTTTTGAATAAAGTTTTGGATAACCAAATTCATCAGTGCAATCACAACAAAATTTATTTCCGATTACACTACCAGCAAAATCCTCAGGTTCTTTCATTACTTTTCCACAGATGTTACAAATATGAATTTTCTCCATTTTTCCATCCTTCTTTTCTACGATACTTTTTTGTTCCATTGATTATATAGATATTTAGCTACTTTTCAGAAGCAAATTCTTTGTAAAAAAAATTTACCGTCTAAAGCTTGGGAACAAGACATTAAATAAACTTAACAAGTTTTTGAAACTTGTGAAGTTTTACAATAATTACAAACTTGTTAAGTTTTTAAGACTTCCCAAGTTCTTTGCGCCTTTACGAGAATCTTTAATAAAATGAAATGAACCTCTTAAATTCTCCATTGAAAAGGGAGACAAAAAGAAACTCTCTTTGAAAAAATGAGAAAATACTTAATTTTCTTATTCTTGATATTTCACTAATCACAGACCAAAAGCTGAATAAAAGTTTTTATAATCGAATCTTTAAATTTACCAATTACACTTCCTTCTGTAATATAAATAGTTTTAAAACTTAGATAGTAATTAATTGCTCCGAATAAATATGTTACTGCCGAAGAAACATCAACTTTTCGATAGATTCCAGTTTCAATTCCCTTTGAAATAATTTTATGAAAATAACTTCTAATGATAGAATCTCGAAATAAAATTTTACGCCGCAGTTCAGGAGAATAAAATGGCAATTCTCTGGCAATCACAGAAAAAAAGCTTTCCTGTTGTTGTATCAAATCAAGATAACGAGCAAGTATTTCCTCTAATTTTCCTGTTTTAACAATAATCTGTTGTATCTCATTGTTAATATTTTCTAATATCTCATCGAAGATTTCGAGAATTAAAATGTCTTTCGTCTTAAAATGAAGGAATAAAGTTCCATGAGCAATAGATGCTTTTTTTGCTACTTCAACTGTAGTTGTATTAATAAATCCATTTGTAATGAAAATATTTTTAGCAGTTTTGAGAATTAATTTTCTCGTTTTTCTTTTCTGAATTAGCCTTTTATTCATAATTTCACACTTTTAATGAGTTATCTGTCACTGAGTTTAAAATCAGTAATAATCTGTCAAGTTTTTCCGGATTTTTTTAAATTTGAAAATGGGAATTATTTAATAATGAAGAATATCCTACAAAATAATAAAAAAAAATTATTTTAAAAGGTCAAATATTATTCTCTGTTATTAATGGAATTAAATTGTAAAATTATTCAGCTGTAAATAACATCCTCCCTAAAACCACAAATTCTGGAAAATAAAATCGCAAATAATTTGCTCTCTTTTTTTTAATAAAGCCCATTTAAAATTGAGAATTTATATTAACACTTGTTCAAGTAGAAATGTTCTACCTACTTCGGAATGGTGAGACAGCCAAAACTATCGGAAGATAAGCGAGCTGAACATTCCGATGTTTATCTGTTAAAAGGTATATCATTCAATATTTGATGAGATTTCTCCACGCTGGTCGAAATGACAAATACAACTCTGAAAAGACTTCTTGCATAAATTCTTGCTAATTAGCACTTTCAGAGTTAAAAATGATTTTTCAACTTTTAAAATATCAGCTTTAAAGGTGAATCAATAAGGAATTTTTTAACTTGCGGTTTGATTTTTAGCTTTTTAGTATTTTAGTGAATTCTGCAATAGCAAAGAATAATGCTTGACGTTTTTTAAGCTAATAAAATAGATTAAAAAATTGCTAATTTTCAATGAATCTAATAATTTTTTAGTTGATACTTTTTAAGCTTCTAATCTGACAAATTATTAGTAAAATGAAAGCTAGGAAATACATATATTAAAGTTGGATTACATTTTACTTCTTATGAATATATTGTATTAATCTTAGAAAAATAAAGGAAAAATGATGTTTTATATTATTGGTGCTATTGTAGCGTTAGGAATTCTTATTATTGTTCATGAAAGTGGGCATTTTTTTGCTTCAAAATTTTTTGGAGTGGAAATAGAGAAATTTTCTATCGGTTTTGGACCTCGTTTATTATCTTTTCGAAAAGGTAAAACAGAATATCGGATATCTCTTATTCCTCTTGGTGG
>QMPG01000343.1 GCA_003648455.1 Bacteroidota bacterium | reverse complement strand
GAGCTTCTTGTTGAATCGGTAAAACTACGCATGATAAGCGATGTACCTTTAGGAACTTTTTTAAGTGGCGGAATTGATTCAAGCTTGGTTACCGCTGTTGCACAAAGCATTTCAAAAAAGCCGGTAAAAACGTTCTCTATTGGTTTTAACGAGAGCAAATTTAACGAATCTGCTTATGCTGCTAAAGTTGCCAAACATTTAAAAACAGATCACCACGAATTTATTGTTTCTGAAAAAGATGTGCTTGAGCTTATAGATGATTTTTTTGATATTTATGACGAGCCTTTTGCAGACTCTTCGGGTTTCCCAACAATGTTAGTCTCAAAAATGGCAAAAAAACATGTTACCGTAGTTCTGTCGGGCGATGGTGGCGACGAACTTTTTCACGGATACGGTGCTTATATTTGGGCAAATCGTTTAAATAATCCTTTAATAAACACATTTAAAAAACCTATCGGATTTACTCTTTCTCATCTTAATGATAAATATAAAAGAGCAGCAAAACTATTTCAATATCCCGACAAGCAACATATTAAAACACACATCTTTTCGCAAGAACAATACTTCTTTTCTGCTAACGAGTTAAAAAAATTATTAATTAATAATAAAATCTCAACAGTACCGGAAAATTTTAATTTATCGCGCTCATTAACACCAAACGAAGAACAATCAATTTTCGACTTAAAATATTATCTTAAAGATGATTTACTCACAAAAGTGGACCGGGCAAGTATGCACTACGCTCTGGAGACAAGAGTGCCGTTATTAGACCACAATATTGTTGAATTTGCACTAAACATTAATCCCGAATTAAAAATTAAAAACAAGGAGCAAAAACACCTTCTCAAGCAAGTTCTTTACGACTATGTGCCTGCACAATATTTTGACAGACCAAAATGGGGTTTCTCAATTCCTTTGAGCAAATGGTTAAAAACAGACCTGAGCTATTTAATCGACAAATATCTTTCGAAAGAAATAGTTGAAACCGCAAATATTGTAAACTACAGTGAGGTCAAAAGCCTGATAAAAAAATTTAACAACGGACAAAAATTTTTATATAACAGACTTTGGGTGTTGATTGTTTTGCACAGATGGATTGATGAATGGTTTTTGGAATAATTAAGGTCTGTGTAACCACAAACCTACGAGGGTTTGCAGCTGTCATCCGAAGAGAGGAACGAATGAGGAATCTCTTTTTTCAAAACAGGGGATTTCTCCTTACGTCGAAATGACAAACGGTAATACTGTCCGCCGGCCGGCGAATCAGTATCTGTTAATTGGAATAGAGAGAGATTCCGAAACAAACCTGAATGCGTTTTTTAATTGTCGTAATTAGCCGTTGCACGGCTCAGTTAATTCAATGTGAAACAATTATTTACAGCTCAATTATTAATTATTTTATCCGTTCCACGGCAAAAATTCACTCTTCAAGACTTTAAGGTCTGTTAAATAGTTAATTTTAAAAAATCTCTTAAATGAATATGCTTTATTCCTTTATATGCAGATATTGAAACCGGATCTAATGATACTACATATTTAGGATAATTATCTTTTATTTTTAACAAATTACCAAATTCTCTTTCCTTCACCTTATTATCAACAATTAAATAAGCTACCTGAACGTAAATAATTTTTCCTTCTTTTTGAGCAACAAAATCAATTTCTAATTCTTTTAAAACACCTATACTTACCTGATAGCCTGAACGTTTAAGATGAGAATAAACAACATTTTCTAAAATATCAGGAACAGAAAAATTAGACATGCCAATCAGTGCATTCCTCAATCCCCAATCTCCAAAAAAATATTTATTATTTATCAAAAATATCTTTTTTGAAGATATATCAATTCTTTTTATTTTATCGATTAAAAATGCATTTTGAAGATAATCTGTATAATTTAGAACTACTTTTGTTGAAATGTCAATATTTTGAGATTTCAAGTAATCACTAATCTTTTTTGCAGTAATTAAATTGCCGGTATTAGATGCAATAAAAAGCAGTAAACTGTCGAAAAAATCGACATTACGTATCTTATAGCGATAAAGAATATCTTTGTATATAATTGTTGAAACAATGTTTTTTAAATAATCAAAAATAACAGAATCGTCTTTTAATAGATTTTTAATAAAAGGCAAACCGCCCCATTTTAAATATTTTTGCAGTGCTTCATCTGTATCTTCTAACTCATGAAACTTTAGAAATTCATTATAAGATAAGGCGTTAACTTCTATCTTAATATATCTGCCACTTAGAGTTGAGGACAAGTCTCCCGACAACATCTGAGCATTACTCCCTGTGCAATAAATATCAATTGTTTCTTTGTTTTGAAAATGTCTTAATGCCTTCTCAAAGTCTAAAACATCTTGTATTTCGTCAATAAATACATAATTGGCTATGCCTTTAATATATTTCTCATCAATATATTTTATTAAATCGTGATAATTATTTATAAAATCAAATTCATATTGCTCTTTATCAATATAAATATAGTTTGATTTTGGTTCTTGACTTTGAATAAAAACCTTGGTCATTTTAAGCAAATACGACTTACCTACACGCCGTTGCCCAACAAAAACCTTAATCAAATTTACATTTATAAAGGGTTTTACCTTTTCAATATATGTTTCTCTAAAAATGATTTTGTTACTCATAAGTAAAACATTTATACAAATATACAAAAAATTTACTTACAAGTAAAATACGATTTATTTTTTCACAAAACCTTAAGTTTTGAAATAAGTATTATAATTGCATAATATACTTATTAAATAATAAAATTTGTTTCTCATTATCTGAATTAAACAAAAAAGGACTTACATCTCTCTGCATTTCTTTTAAATCAACATCATTAAGTTCAGACAATACTCTTTTTTTTAAATCATCTATATTATTAATTCCGAGTTTTTGTTTCAAATAATCAAAATTTGGGTTTGCTGTTTTAAGTAAAAAAATAATATCAAAAAAATCTCTTCCCTTTTTTCGTTTTCTATTAATAAGTGCATAAAATTTCTGAGCAAGCAACAAATCAAGAGGTGTTGTGTTTATTAATGTAAATACATCAAACTTGTTAATAATTAATTGCTCCGGTTTAAAATTGAAATTTTGTGGTTCCGTATCTAATTGTATTAAAATCTTTTCCTCTTTATGCCCTGAAATTCCTTCATTAAACAAAAGTTTTGGAAATCGGATATAACAATGAAAAGCTCCTGAATATACATTTCTTATTTCTACATCATAAGCTTGTTTTGACAATTTATTTTTAATAAGTTGAGCTGTTGCATTAAAATCTTTTTCGGTTAAATTAAAATTATCAAAATCCAATTCCTCAGAGAAGCGAGTATTCCCATGTACAATCCTCAAACAAGTTCCTCCGAGAAAACATAACTTATTAGCATATTTACTTTCAAAAATAATTTCCAATATCTTATACTGCAAATATTCTCTAATCATAAAATTTTTAAAGCTGTGTAAATACTCGGGATAGAATTGTTTTATTTCATCAAGATTAAGCATACAAATATTCTTTTAACAGTTTCGCTCTTTTTGTTAGTGCTTTCGACTCAAAAAGCAAAACAGAATTATCAAATTTTTTTAAATTAATGGTATCCGACAATCTTTTTTTATTTAAACGTAAGCCTGAAAAGTCATCAATAGTTTTAATATCTTTCTTAAAATATAAAAAATCTAATATTGCTTTTTCAGGATATGCAATTTTATAAAAAGCTTTTTCTTCTTTAACAATACTATAGCCGAAAAAAAGCTTTTCTTTAATACTGTGGTAAACAAAATCACCAATTTTAGTTTTAATAGCGTTGGTTTTTAATGTTGAGACAGATGAAATTTTAAAAACTGCTTCGGGAATAAAACCATAATAAAAAAGAGCAGTCTCCATACTAATATACGATGGATCATATATTTTATTAGCTATTGAATAAAGTTTATTTTCATATAATTCAAAATCGGTAAAAGAATACCACCCATTTTTAATTTTTATTATGTATCCTTTTTTTTGCCAATTAACTAAATTCATTTTATTAAACGCCGGAAATAATTTCTCTATATCAATTTTTGAAAAACATACGAAATTTCCTAATAATTTTCTAAATTCTATAAATTGCATTTTGTTTCTTTTTATAAACAAATATATATATTTTCAGGAACAAAACAACAGAGACTAAAAATTTTTTATTAACAAACAAGACCTTGAGGTTTGCAGCTGTCATTCCGAAGGGAAGAACGAACGAGGAATCTCTTTTTTCAAAACAGGGGATTTCTCCTT
>QMPG01000342.1 GCA_003648455.1 Bacteroidota bacterium | reverse complement strand
GAAGACAGCATCCCAAATGGCGACTATGTTCTTGTTTACACTTTTAGAAACGGAAATTTTTATAATTGGGAAAACGATTTATATTCCGCTTTTATTAATCTTGGTGCTGCCTATGTCAGAAATGTAGAAAATAATTATCCGTACATATTTTTTGTTAAAAAAGGGAATGAAAACACCGTGCAGGAGGTCATTGGCAGTTCAACTACCGATATTATTGATTTATATGTTGATTTGGAAACGAATTTTAATTATGGAGATATTACTTCAGAATTAATTGGACCGTCGAAGCACTGGGATAATATTTTGTGGGATTATCATTCTTTAGAAGATAATTCGGAAGACAGCATCAGATTAAAAATAATTGGATTTGATTTTTCTGGGAATAATGTGGTTTTGAAAGATTCGATTTCAAATACAAATATTAACTTAAACGATATTAATGCAAATCAATATCCTTATGTTAAGCTTAATTTTTTTACTCAGGACAATAAACAAAAAACGCCGGCACAATTAGACAAATGGCAAATTTATTATGATCAGGCACCGGAGATTGCAATTAATCCTTCAATACACAATTATTTTTATAAGGACACTATTCAGGAAGGCGATAATGTGATTTTTTCAACAGCTATTGAAAATGTAAGCAATTGTAATGCAGACAGCGTAATGGTGTCGTATTGGCTTCAGGATAAGAATAACAACACAATAACAATAAAAAATAATAAAATAGATTCTTTATATGCTAATTCTTATTTAATCGACACTCTTGAGTTCTCAAGTTTAGAACATGCAGGAGCTAATAGTTTATGGATTGAAGTGAACCCTATTAATGACGAAACAGGCAATTATCATCAAATTGAACAATACCATTTTAACAATATTGCCAACAAAAGTTTTTATGTTAAAACAGATGAAACAAATCCTATTTTAGATGTAACATTTGATGGCAGACACATTATAAATCAAGACCTTGTATCGGCAAAACCGGAAATAATTATAGAATTACTCGACGAAAATAAGTTTATTGCTTTAAACGACACATCTTTATTTGCTGTTTATCTGAAACAACCGGATGAACTCAATGAAAAACGAGTTTATTTTTCAGATGGTTTAATTTGGGAACCTGCTCAATTGCCTGATAATGGCTGTAAAATTTATTATTATCCCGAATTTGAATCAGATGGTGAATATCAGATAAGAGTGCAAGCCAAAGATAAGTCAAACAACGAATCCGGAGATTTCGATTATCAAATCTCGTTTAATGTGATAACAAAATCAACAATTACAGATATTTATAATTACCCAAATCCTTTTTCAACATCAACACGTTTTGTTTTTACGCTAACAGGCTCTGAAATACCGACTGATTTAAGAATTCAAATTCTAACAATAACAGGTAAGTTGGTTAAAGTAATAAATTTGGCTCAAGTTGAGAATATCCGTGTAGGACAAAATATTACAGAATATGCTTGGGATGGCAAAGATATGTATGGCGATCAATTAGCAAATGGAGTGTATTTTTATAGAGTGATAACATCAATAAATGGAGAACAAATAGAAAAACGACCAAGTGGCACTAATCAATTCTTCACAAAACAATTTGGTAAAATGTATTTAATGAGGTGATTACAATTAAATCAAAAAAAATCAATTTATATTTCTAATTAAATAAGAAAAATTTTTTTACATTTGGAAGCTAAAAAAAAAAATATGGATTTACTTAAACAAAAAGCATTAAAGTTTACAGAGCCGAAAAAAATAGCAGATATGGGATTATATCCATATTTTAGAACTATTGATTCTGAACAAGATACAGAAGTTGTTATCAGTGGTAAAAAAGTTCTAATGTTTGGTTCAAACAGTTATCTGGGATTAACCAATCATCCTAAGGTAAAAGAAGCTGCGAAACAAGCAATTGATAAATATGGGACAGGCTTAGGAGGTTCACGTTTTTTAAACGGCACAATTGATCTTCATCTTGAATTAGAAAGACAATTAGCTGAATTTGTTAATAAAGATGCTGCATTAGTTTTCAGTACCGGGTTTCAAGTAAACGTTGGTGTTATTTCCGCTGTAGCCGGACGAGGAGATTATATTCTTTTAGATGAGTTAGACCATGCATCAATAATTGAGGGCAGCAGATTGTCTTTTGGTAAGATAATTAAATATGCTCATAACGACATGCAATCGCTTGAAAAAAAATTGCAAACTTGTGAGCCCGACAAAATTAAGCTGATAGTTACTGATGGTATTTTTAGTATGGATGGTGACATTGCAAATTTACCTGAAATTGTAAACTTAGCTAAAAAATATTCGGCAACAATTATGGTTGATGATGCTCATTCTATAGGAGTTATTGGTGAAAACGGTTCAGGCACGGCATCGCATTTTGGTTTAACTGATGAAGTTGACCTTATTATGGGTACGTTTAGTAAATCATTTGCATCACTTGGCGGTTTTGTTGCCGGCGATAAAGATGTAATTAGTTATATAAAACATAATGCACGCTCATTAATTTTTAGTGCCAGCATAACTCCTGCATCAACAGCTAGTGTTATTGCTTCTCTTGAAATAATGAAAAATGAACCTGAACGCATTCAAAAATTATGGGATAACACCAATTATGCACTTAAAAAATTGAAACAATATGGTTTTGATACAGGTAAAGCTGAAACCCCGATTATTCCTGTTTATGTACGCAATGATTTAAAAGCATTCCAATTCACAAAACTCTTATTTGATGAGGGTGTTTTTATAAGCCCTGTTGTTTCTCCTGCAGTAAAAAGCACAGATAGTTTAATTAGACTATCATTAATGGCTACTCACACAAAAAAACAAATTGACATCGCCGGTGAAAAATTCTATAAAGTAGGCAAAAAATTAGGAATAGTTTCTTAAACTAAAATTTATATTATGATAAAAGTATTAGAAGTTGAAAACAATAAAGGAATAAAACAATTTATCGATTTTCAACACAAACTTTACAAAGGAGATGAAAATTATGTCCCTGAACTTTATATTGCACAAAAAAAATTCTTAAACAAAAAGAAAAATCCTTTCTTTAAACACTCTGAGGCTGATTTGTTTTTAGCCTATAAAGACAACAAGATTGCAGGCAGAATAGCTGCAATTAAAAACAATAACTACAATAAACATTGGGATTCTAATGTTGGGTTTTTCGGATTTTTCGATGTGATTGACGATTATGAAGTTGCAAAGACCTTACTCGACACAGCTGTTAATTGGGCAAAAGAGCGAAAATTAGATGCAATTTTAGGACCTGAGAATTTCTCAACTAATGACACATGTGGCGTTTTAATTGACGGATACGATTCTGCTCCTGTTATTGGCATGACCTACAACAAAAAATATTATCTTGATTTTCTTGAAAAATATGGCTTTAAAAAGGAAGTGGATATTTTGGCATATAACCTTGAGACAAACGAGATGCCAGAAAAATTGTTAAGAGTTTCCAATATGATTGAAAAAAGACTGAACGACAACGGTATCACAATCAGAAACCTTGATATGAAAAAATTTGACACGGAAATTGAAAAAGTCAAAAAAGTATATAACTCGGCTTGGGATAGAAATTGGGGTTTTGTTCCTTTTACCGATGAAGAATTTGATGTTGTAGCTAAAGATTTGAAAACTGCTGCAAATCCTGATTTTGCATTTATTGCCGAGAAAGGCGACGAGGTTGTTGGTGTTGCTTTTACTGCAAACGACCTTAACAAAGCATTAATCAAATTAAAAAAAGGTCGCTTATTCCCATTTGGAATTTTCTCTTTTCTTAAAGCACAAAAAAAGATTGATAATGTTAGAATTATTATTTTAGGAGTTATCGACGGATATCGAAAACTTGGTATTGATGTATGTTTTTATGCAAAAACCGTTCAGGCTGCTAAAGATAACAATATCGCAAGAGGAGAAGCTTCATGGATTTTAGAAACGAACAAAATGATGAATAATGCACTTCTTGATATTAACGCTAAAGTATATAAAAGATATAGGATTTTTAAATATGATATTTGAGATAATTCAATAATATTATATTAAGCCGTCTAAGCGAAGTTTCTAACTTCGCTTTTTTAATTATTCTTGTTTGTAACTACGCCGAAAATATAAATAGTTTTTATTATTTTGCGAGGCCTCGACCTTAACCCGGAAAATTCATTAATTTTCTACGATTAAGTAATACCAACAAATTTGGGAATTTCATTAACCCCAAATTTGGGTATTACTAAATCGGGGTTTCCCGCTTTGCACCCCACTATCTAT
>QMPG01000341.1 GCA_003648455.1 Bacteroidota bacterium | reverse complement strand
TTCCGTCTCCTTCTCTAATTTGTTCCCAATCGGTAGCAGATGTTGAAATATCTCTGTATTTTCCACCGTTGTCTTGAAATCCAGCAACAATACTTCCAGCTTCTGTTTGAGAAACACCAATATCATATACTTGTCCGGTAATCAAGCCGTCAGTTATATCTACCCAGTTAGCTCCACTGCCAGAACCTGCATTATCAGTATAATAAAGTCCACCATCATTACAATCAAAAAGTCTGTCATCGGAAGGTCTGAAATAAGCATTATGGTGATCGGCATGTACCTCATCTGCCGTGCCACCTGCTGCCGGATCCCATCTGTTACTAAAAACAAATGAACTAGCCCCGTTTGTTGATATATAAGCATTTACACCACCAACATAAACAACATTTTCATTAGAACTTGACACAGCCAATGTTACATCATAAAAACCTTGTCCTCCGTCTGAACGAGTATTAGTTTCATTCCAACCAAAAAGGTTGTTTTTTGTTGCACCATCATAAACTTCTGAAAAACTTGCTCCACCATTAGTTGAGCGGTATATTGAACCTATTGCCCCCCCATCCCATGCGGTTATTAGATATACATAATTTGAATTTGCAGAGGTAACTGCAATATCACAACGGTCTTCTTCTGAATTTGCTGCAGTAAAAGTCGCAGTCCATGTTTCACCGGCATCAGTACTTCTCCATGCTTGAGCATTGGCTGTATTGGTTGTTGCAATTAAATCAGCACCTCCGGCTCCACTTTCACTTCCTGGTATCATATCCATATCAATAAAATCCCCGTTCTGTTTAAGATAAAAATTTACACCGGCATCTGTACTTTTATAAAAGCCAACGGATGTTGCAACATATATATTATTTGCATTACTAGGATCAACAATAACCCTCACTGCCTGTGAATTAGAACCAGCTTTAAATTTCAAGTCGGTTCTAAACCAAGTAGCACCGTCATCTGTTGATTTTAAAACACCTAAACTCGGATCGTCTCCTGCATCTCTATCTCCTGTAGCTATATAAATTGTTTTATCTGTAGAATAATTTGGAGATAAAGCAATATCTGAGACACCAAGAATCATTTCGTTGTCTGTTTTACATGTCCATGACGCACCTCCGTCTTTTGTTTCCCAAAGTCCACCAGAAGGTGCACCTACCCAAAAATGATTATTATCATTCGGGTCAAAAGTAGCACAGTTAATTCTACCCGTTCCGCTTTCCTGCAAAGCTCCTGGGTCTGAGTAAGCATCAAGTTCATGATCGCCAATTGATGTCCATGTTCCACCAATTGACTTGGCTCCTTTTGTTTTTTTATAATCTTTCCAAATATCAAATGCTGATTTTTGGGGGAATTCTCCTGTTTTTTGGTCAACTCTGGGAGCCCAATACCATTCCCAACGCTTAAATTGCTTATAACCAGCAGCTTTTATTTTTTCTCCTTTTTTATTAATATAATAGCCACCCTCTACGTTATAAGGTTTCCAATATTCATTAAAAGCTTTTTGATAATCGAAGAAAGTATAATCTCCTTTTTTATCTGTTGGCAAATTTCTTTTCCACGATTGTGCAAACAAAGTATCTGTAGAGATTAGACCAATCACTAAAACGAGTAAAAAAATATAATGTTTCATGAGATAATAAATTTCATATCGAAGAATTCTTAAGCTTGAATAAATAAAAATTTAATACTTTTTTTATCGATTAATGAATAAAAAAACAGTCTGTTAATATTTAATACGATAGTTTTTATAAAAATGTTATAAAAAATGCTTCATATTGAAAAAACATGAAGCATTTAAAAAATTTATTGTCTTGCTGCCTCTTCAACTTCATCAACAGTCTTAGGAATAGGTTTACCAACTACACGACAAGCATCATCGGTAACAAGCAAATCGTCTTCTAAACGAACCCCACCAAAATCTTTATATGTTTCTAATTTTTCATAATTAATGAATTGAGTGAATTTTTTCTCAGCTTTCCACTTGTCGATTAACTCAGGAATGAAATAAATTCCCGGCTCATCAGACATCATAAAGCCTGTTTGTAATCTCCTGCCAAGTCTTAAGCCAGACAAACCAAACTGAGTGCTTCTTTTTATTTCATCGTCGTAACCAACATAGTCTTCGCCAAGACTTTCCATGTCGTGACAGTCGAGTCCCATCATGTGACCTAATCCATGAGGACAGAAAATGGCATGAGCACCTTGAGTAACAGCATCGTCAACATTACCCTTCATAATTCCAAGTTGCGACAATCCATTAGCAATAACTTTCATAGCTTCGAGATGAACATCACGATAAAAAATTCCGGGTTTTGCAATATCAATAACTTTCATATTTGCTGCAAGAACAATCTCATAAATTTCTTTTTGTCGTTGGTTAAATTTTCCGCCAACCGGAGTTGTTCTTGTAATATCTGTAGCATATCTCATTGGAGATTCTGCTCCGGCATCGCAAAGCAACATTCTTCCTTCACGCAAAACATTTTCGTGATAAGGGTTGTGCAATGTTTGTCCGTTAACAGAAACAATTGGTGGAAATGACATTAAACCTCCATGAGCAAGTCCAATACCTTCAATTGCACCGGCAATTTCTTGTTCAACCACTCCTGGTTTTGCCATTTTTATTGCTGTAACATGCATTTCATAGGCTACATCTTCAAATTTTTCCATATCCTCAATTTCACAAGCTTCTTTTATTGAGCGCAAGCTAACAACCGCTTTAATAAGTTCTGTTGAAACATAATTTGCTGTTTGTGAAGGATGAATTCCCAATAAATGTTCTAGTAAAATAACATTCTCGGCTCTATATTGAGGCAGAAAGTGAATTTTACGTCCCTTCTTGATTGCAACACTTAGAAAATCGAACAGTTTTGAAAAAGGTTCTGTGTTTTCAACCCCAATTTCATTTGCTTTTTCTTTAATGCTTTTTTGAGGTCCCATCCAGATAATGTCATCAATATCAACATCATCACCAAAAAGATAATCTATATTGTTATCAACATCGAGGACACCGGCAAGATTTTCAAAATTCAAACCAAAAAAGTAAAGGAAAGAACTGTCTTGACGAAAATGTAAGTGATTAGCAAATGTGTTTTGTGGAGAAGGCGGATTTCCTAATATTAGTACTAATCCACTCTGAATTTTTTCTCTTAGTCTGTTTCTTCTATTTGTATAAATTGCTTTGTCAAACATGATTTTTAATTTAAATTAAAATTGTTCTAAATTACTACTAAAAAAATTATTATCAAAAGTCCTCTAAGAAAATTTATTTTATGAATAAAATTACACTGCGAATAGTTTTGTTTTGTTTTATATTTTTTTTATATTCGCACATTATTAACAAATTGTTAACAACTCAGTTATGCCATATCGACGATTACCAAATAACGATAGTGCGAGATACAGAGCTCTAGAAGCAGCTCAACAAAAAGTTAATAACACGCCGGTAAAAGATATTGCCTTATCACAAAAAACGATACAAAAATTAAAATATTTTTTACCTACATACAAACAAGCAAATATGTATGTAAATCAATCAAAAACAAACCGTATTCAAAAAAACAAACAATATCTATCCAGACAAAAAAAAGTACGCCTATATATTTCTCATTTTATTCAGGTATTAAACCTTGCAATTATAAGGGGCGAGTTATCTCCTCTGGTTAGAGAATTTTACAATTTGCAAAATTTCGACAAGAAAGTTCCTCCATTAAATACAGAACAGGATATTATTCATTGGGGGGAGAAAATTATTGAAGGAGAAGCTAAAAGAATTTCTTCAGGTGGCAGCCCAATAACAAACCCAACAATTGCTCTAGTAAAGGTACAATACGAAAATTTTATTCATTCGTACAACAATCAAAATGATTTGCAAAGAATTTATATAAATGCTCAACAAAAAATCTCTGATTTAAGAGAAGAAGCAGACAATATTATTTTAAATATTTGGAACGAAGCCGAAGAACATTTTAAAGAAATGCCTGACGACATAATGCGGGAAAAATGTATTGAATATGGCGTTGTTTATGTTTATAGAAAAAACGAAACCTCTTATTTTTCGAATGTTAATCTTGATTTAAAGGCGTAAAAAAACAACGAAATTACTTGCCCAAAAATTCTCAACAAGCTACTTAACCCGCTTTATTCATACAAAAACGAAGTGAATTGTATGAATGTATGATAGATAGTGGGGTGCAAAGCGGGAACCGAACCGCCAGTTGGCGGTGAGCTCACGCAAGTAAACCCCGATTTAGTAATACCCAAATTTGGGGTTAATGAAATTCCCAAATTTGTTGGTATT
>QMPG01000340.1 GCA_003648455.1 Bacteroidota bacterium | reverse complement strand
TCGCTCCAAACAGCATTTGAGTCAGGGAAAGGATAATATGTTTGCGAATAATTGCTACCATAAACAATAATAAACGCAATAAATAAGATAATTTTTTTCATTTTTTGTGTTATTTAATTCTTAAATGGACTAAATTTTGCTAACGCTCAACTTTCTATTTAGTAAGTATCATTTTTTTTGTATCAATTTCTTTCCCGTTTGCTGTTAATGTATAAAAATACATGCCCGCTTTTAGTTCACTGCCTTTTATAGAAATAAAATTATTTTCAAATTGATTTATTTTAATGTTTTTTATTTCTGTTCCCTGCATATTAAATATTAGTAATGATGCTTTTTGTGTATCGTCTGGGAGATAATATTTTATTTTTGTTTCATTAGTAAACGGATTAGGCATGTTTTGATATAAAATCGGATTATCTTGTGTTAAACCCGATTGGTTATTATTACCTGATAAAGAACTACTTTTATTATTGCCTTTGTTACCTTTTAGGCTATTAATTTCAAATTTTAATTGCTCAATTTCTTTTTGTTGTTCTTTCATAGCTTCAACTAATAATGGTATTAAATCAGTATAAGCAATTGCTTTTGTTCCATCTTTCATTGTACGAACAACATCAGGAACAACTTTTTCGACATCTTGAGCAATTAATCCAATTCTCATTCTTTGTTTTTCATTATTAATTTCTTTCATTATTTCAGGGTTAATATCTACAGTATCATTTATATTAACAGTATCAGAATTATTTCGTGTATTTATAGGGTCTTTGAAATTAAATTTTATTCCATCTAATTTTAATATTTTCTCTAAAGGATTATTAATGGATTTAATATCTTTTTTTAATCTTTTATCCGAACCAAAATAACCACCTTTTAATGCCCACAAATATCCATCTCCACATACATAAAAAACATCTTTATTGTAATATGTATTCCATAAATTATATGAACAAGCATATCTGTTATGAATTTTTGCATATATAGCTTTACCCCAATTGGGAGTGTACGAATCAACATAAGCACTACCATTATATATATGTAATTTCTGACTAGGACTACTTGTACCAATCCCTACGAAACCATTATCACCAATATAAAAACGAGTGTTAGAGCCATAACGAGTATTTGAACCAATAGAAAATTCATTGGTGCCATTATTATTAGAATCAAAATTTAATCTTATATTTCCATATGAATTTAATGTAATATCATCTGAATAAGGAGATCCTTTATCAGTCGAAAAAATTCCATGGTAATTATTTGTACCATAAGAACTTGACCATGTAAAACATACACCTTTAACTTTATATAAAAGTCCTCCTGAATTTGCCAACCTTATATTCCCATTAACTTCAAGTTTTTGACTTGGGTTAGTTGTCCCAACGCCAACATTCCCGTTACTTAATACCTTTAATTGAGCATTTGCTGAAAAAGCCCAAATTACTAATACCACTATTAATAAACTTTTAATTTTTATTATTTTTTATTTTAAAATTTAACAAAAAAAATAGAATTCATAAATTAATTACAAACAAATTTATGAAAAAAAAACAGAAAATGAACACATTGCTTTTAGGATAGCGGTTTCAGGGGAATAACAACAAAATAACACAGCAAAAAAATTATTAGTAAAATGAATGATTCAAAAATAGCATTTATGAGTCCCATCCGAAAAGATTTCATAGCAGTCATTGCGAGGGCGAAGCTCGAAGCAATCCATTAATAATCAAAAAAAGGGATTGCTTCTCCGCCAGCTGGCGGATCGCAATGACGAAAACACACTGTCATTAATTCCTTAAGCTATAATATTTCCCGGGCAAACTTTTTATAATGCCTGAAAATTCTAAATTTAACAACATTGCTGAGACTTTGCTCATTGGGAATTGAGTTTTAAGGCAAATATTATCAATACTTTGTTTGTCATTTTCTTTTAAAAACTCAATAATAATTTTCTCATCATCGGTAAGGTTCACAAATAATTCTTTTTGAATTACTTTTTGTTTTGTTTCTTCAGCCTTCCAACCCAGAATGTATTCAAGGTCTTTAAAATTTTCGATTAAGGCAGCGCGGTTTGATTTTATAAATTTATTGCATCCAACCGAATATTTATCGTTAACACGACCGGGGAAAGCAAAAACATCTCTGTTATACGAGTTAGCAAGATCAGCAGTTATTAAAGAACCACCTTTCTCTGCCGATTCGACAATAATTATTGCATCAGACAAACCTGCAATGATTCTATTTCGTTTCACAAAATTTGCTCTGTCGGGATTTGTGTAAGATAAAAATTCGGTAAGCAAAGCTCCCTTACTGATAATCTCTTTAGCAACTTTTGTATGTGAAGAAGGATATATCCTATCTAAACCATGACCGAGAACAGCAATAGTTTTAAGGTTATTTTTTAATGCTGCTTTATGCGAAACAACATCAATACCATAAGCTAAACCACTCACTATTATTGCGTTATGTCCATTTTGTTGCAAATCTCCAATTAATTCATTACAAATATCGCGACCACGCTCAGTTGCATTTCGTGTTCCAACAATACTTATTACTTTTGATTGATTGAAATCAACATCTCCTTTTGCAAATAATAATAATGGTGCATCGTAACAATTTATTAATCGTTGCGGGTAATCTTTATCAAGATAAAAAAACGGTTTTATATTATATTGAGAGATAAACTTTATTTCTTTTTCACCTCTGTCAAAGACATTATGATTTACAATATTATCAGCTAAATGTGAGCCAATATCAGGAATTTTAACAAGATTGGATTTTTTTTCTTTAAAAACACCTTCAACACTTCCAACGTAAGCAATTAACTTTTTGGCTGTAATAAAACCTATACCCGGAATTAAAGCAATGCCGATTTTATACTTTAATAATTCGTCATTCATATCAACAAAAATGTAAATATAATTACTTAATTAATGCAGAGTTTAACATTTTAGATATTTCATCTATTTCTTTATTATTTAACAAGCTAATACTTATTGGTGGATATTTGGCAACTCCTCCTTTTAACTTTTGGTATAAGATTAGCTCTTTTTTATATCCGAAAAACGTCTTATTAATTTCAAACTTAACAAATAATGCATCCGGTATTACTATTGTTTTATTTGAGCCGAGAATAAGACTAAGAGAAGAAAATCTAAAAATCAATTTATCTTCTTCAACATCAAAAGAAAAATAATAATATTTCAAATAAGTAATAATTATAAAAATACAAGTAAAAACAATTGTTAATATTATTATAAACGAATACCCTTCAATAAAATCGACTAATAAAGAACCAACAAGCAACAGCAGATAAATGAAAAGCATTAACATAAAATAAAACTTCGTCTTTGATGCTTTTTGTTTATTTTCGAATAACATAATTTTTGATTTTTAATATTTAACCTGAATAATTCTTAAATTATCTATGAGTCTACTCCGAAAACCCTGTTTTCAAAAATGCATATAAATTAATTAAAATTATATTGTTGATAATTAATGTTTTACATTTTGAAAAAATCCTGTTAATCCTGTTAATCTTGTCTAAAAACACTTTTCGGAGTGGACTCATCTATTACGAAAACTTATAAATTAATCAGGTTAAGTCTGATTTTTTATTAATTTTATATTTTTATTTTTTCAAATATAATATAAAAAAAACAATTAATGTTTAATTCAAATAACATTATAACAGACAAATTAAGCATAAATTTACAAAAAGCTTTAAAAAACTATTGTATTGATAAAATTTTTATTCTTGTTGATGACAACAGTTTAAAACATTGTTTCCCTGTGATTAATAAAATTACAAGTTTAAAAAATGACAACATAATAAAAATTGAAACCGGCGAAGAGAACAAAAATATAGACACCATTGTTTCTATATGGAATTTTTTAAGTAAAAATAATGCTGATAGGTATTCACTGTTAATAAATTTAGGAGGAGGAGTTGTTTGTGACATTGGTGGTTTTGCTGCTTCTACATTTAAACGCGGAATTGACTTTATAAATATACCCACCACCCTACTTTCTCAAGTCGATGCCGCTGTGGGCGGGAAAACCGGATTTAATTTTAATGGCTTAAAAAATGAAATCGGGGTAATAAATAATGCAAAACATGTTTTTATCGATACAATTTTCTTAGGCTCGTTAGATAAAGAAAACATTTTGTCGGGCTTTGCCGAAATGATAAAACACGCACTTATTTATAACAAAAAATATTACAGTGAGCTTATTAATTTAGATTTAGGAAACACCAACAGCAAAGAATTTAAAGAAGCTGTTTTTAAATCAATAAAAATCAAAAATCAC
>QMPG01000339.1 GCA_003648455.1 Bacteroidota bacterium | reverse complement strand
GATTCAGTTACCAAATCAAAATTTGATAATCTTTACGGGTGTCGTGAATCGCTTGCCGATGGAATAAAACGTGCAACCGATATTATGCTTGCCGGAAAAGTTGTAGTTGTTGCAGGTTACGGCGATGTTGGTAAAGGTTCTGCTCATTCTATGCGTTCATACGGTGCCAGAGTTTTAGTTACCGAAATTGACCCTATTTGTGCTTTGCAAGCTGCAATGGAAGGTTTTGAAGTTACTACAATGGAAGAAGCTCTTAAAGAAGGACAAGTATTTGTTACTACAACAGGAAATAAAGATATTATTACTGCAGAATATATGTCTAAAATGAAAAATGAAGCTATTGTTTGTAATATTGGACATTTTGATAACGAGATTCAAGTTTCGCAATTAGAAAATTGGGAAGGTGTAAAAAGAGTAAATATTAAACCTCAAGTTGATCAATATTATTTTCCTGACGGACATTCAATAATCTTATTATCAGAAGGTCGTCTAGTAAATCTTGGTAATGCAACTGGTCACCCATCATTTGTAATGAGTAATTCGTTTACTAATCAAACTCTTGCTCAAATAGAATTGTGGCAAAAAAATCTTGACATTGATGTTTACCGTTTACCAAAACATCTCGACGAAGAAGTTGCTCGCCTACACCTTGAGCATGTTGGTGTTAAACTTACAAAACTTTCGCAAGAACAAGCTGATTATTTAGGAGTTCCTGTTGACGGTCCTTACAAACCGGATCACTACAGATATTAGCCAACATTATTCATACAAAAGCGAAGCATATTGTATAAATAAGCGATGAATAGTGAGCTGTAATGTGGGAAACCCCGATTTAGAAAAACTAACAAATTTGTGTGTTTAAAAAATACTTGAATTTGTTAGTTCTACTTAATTGTTAGGATTATTTAGGGACAATCCAAAAAACCTACGAAGTTTTTTTGTAATTCCAAATAGCTAAAAGGTTAATAAAAATTGCCGAGCCAGAAATAATAAAGAAATTATTGATAATACTTGAAAAACCACTTCCTTTTAACATCACCATTCTTATAACCTCGACATAATATCTGATTGGATTAAAAAATGTAATCTTTTGTGCCCATTCCGGCATGCTTTCTATTGGGGTTAATAAACCCGACATTAATATAAAAATAACTGAGAAGAACCATGATAAAAACATGGCTTGTTGCTGCGTATTAGTTACAGTAGAAATAAACATTCCTATTCCTAAAATAAGAATTAAATATACGGTTGTAAAAATATAAATTAAACCAATACTGCCTAAAAATGGGACTTTAAACCAAAACAAAGCTACAGCCAAACCTATTGTAAACTCTATTAAACCAATGATTAAAAAAGGTAATAATTTACCAATTATAAATTGATATTTTTTTATTGGCGTAACATTTAACTGCTCAATAGTTCCAACTTCTTTTTCGCGCACAATATTCATTCCCGAAAGAAAAAGAGCAATCATTGTAACCAGCAAAACCAAAACTCCAGGGACCATAAAATATTTATAATCCAAACTTGGGTTATACCAATCGCGTTGAATAATTTCTATTCCTGAATGTGTATTTTTCACTCCTTTCTTAGCCACTAACTCTTGCGAAAACTGAACAATTAAGTTTTGCAAATAATTAATACTAATGCCAGCTTTTGTCCCATTAATAGCATCGGCAGAGATAGAAAGTTCCGTTTTCTTATTAGATTTTAAATTTCTATTAAAATGCTCGGGGATACTTAAAATTACATCTACTTCATTTTTCTCAACTTTAGAAAAACCTTCTGTAAATGAATTGGATACTTCTACTAAATTAAAATTATCGGATGTTGAAATTTTATTAATTAGTGATTTAGACAAGCCCGAATTATCTTTATCTTCGATAAAAATATTGATGTTTTTAACCGTAAAATCTGCCGTATATGCCAATACTGCTAATTGTACAATAGGCATTACAAATAAGATAGGTTTCATCATTTTATTTCTAAAAATCTGACGAAACTCCTTTTGAACTATGAATATAATTTTTCGCATTATTCTAATCTTATTTTAAATTTTTTGACAGTCATAATTGTGAGCACCACACTAATTAAAACCATAATTCCTGTTTCGAAAGCAATAGCTGAAAAACCTGTTCCTTTTAGCATTATATTTTTTATAATGATAATAAACCACTTAGCTGGAATTATATGACTTATCCATTGCAAAATGTCGGGCATACTCGATATTGGAAAAATAAACCCAGACAATAAAATTGTTGGTAACATCAATCCCATTAAGGACAAAAGCATGGCTGTTTGTTGCGAATTTGATACAGTTGAAATTAATAATCCTAAAATTAATGATGCTAATACAAAAAGCAATATTTCTACAAATAATAGTAGATAACTACCTTCCATCGGCATATCAAACACAAAAAGACCGAGCAGTAAAATGGTTATTGCATTTATCATCGATAAAACAAGATAAGGAATAATTTTACCTAATATAATTACGATAGGTTTTAATGGTGAAACCAGAAGAATTTCCATTGTACCTAGTTCTTTTTCGCGGGCAATAGTAATTGAGGTCATCATTGCAGAAATAAGCATCAGAATAATGGTCATTACACCTGGTACAAACATATACACCGACTTGTTTTCGGGGTTATACATCATTCGAGTTTTAATATCTAAATTCGATTGTAATGTTACGCCTTCTTCTGCCGAAAATTTCTGAAAAACAGCTTGTAAATAACTTACTAAAATATTTGCTGTATTAGGATCGGAAGCATCTGTAATTACCTGAATTTTTGCGTGTTTATTATTTACTAAATCTTTGCCAAAATCTTGAGGAAATACAACTACTAATTTAGTCTTACCTTTTCGGAATATTCCTTCAATTTGTGAATTGGATTGCAAATTATCAGTAATATCAAAGTATCCGGAAGATGCAATTTTATGTTGTAGTTTTTGCGAATAAGTATCGTGCGAATAATCTAAAACAGCAATTTTCGCATTATTTATTTCGGTAGTAATAGCAAAACCAAAAAGTACCACTAAAACAATGGGCATTCCAAACAAAATTATCAAAGTTCGTTTATCTCTAAAAATATGTTTAAACTCCTTATTTACAAATGCTAAAAATGTTTTCATATTTAATATTTTTATCGAGCAATTTTAATAAATACCTCGTCCATATTTTTTGCATCATACTTAGCTAAAAGCTCATCTAATGTCCCCATAGCAGCAATTTCACCTTCTACCATCATCGAAATACGATTGCAATATTCTGCCTCGTCCATATAATGGGTGGTAACAAAAACTGTAATTCCATCGGCGGCTGCCTGATAAATTAAATTCCAAAATTGACGGCGAGTAATCGGGTCTACACCACTTGTTGGCTCGTCTAAAAACACAATTTTTGGATGATGCAATACCGCAATCGAGAAGGCAATTTTTTGTTTCCAACCCAAAGGAATATCCGAAATTAAAGTATCTTGAATATCTTCTAAACCCAAATTTGTAATCATTTCTTGGGTTTTGTTTTTTATTTCGTTATTGCTCAAACCATAAATTCCGCCATAAAATTTTACGTTCTCTTTTAGCGTTAAATCCTCGTAAAGCGAGAATTTTTGGCTCATATAACCAATATTTTCTTTTAGTTTGTCTCTTTGCGAATTTATATCGTAACCAGCAACTTTAGCCTCGCCAGAGCTTGATGAAAGAATTCCTGTAAGCATTTTTATAGCCGTAGTTTTTCCTGCACCATTAGCACCGAGAAAACCAAATATCTCACCTTTCTTTACATCAAAACTGATATTATTTACCGCCTTGAATGCTCCAAATTGTTTGGTTAAATTTTTTACTTCTATTACTTTTTCTTCTTCCATTTTTATTATTAATACAACACCAATTAATCGTAATTATTTATTATGTTAACCTGCTCCTATGCAAACAAGTACAAATTATTTTTATAACGCTTTACCCCAGTCGAATTAATAATTATCTTATTATTTCATCAAATCCATAAATACATCTTCGATACTCGGCTCAATTACTTTAATCGAAATATTTTCAACATTATTAGAGATTAAATACTGTTCCACTTCTTTTATATCAAATTTTTTATCGCAAGCAAAATGCACCACATTACCAAAAGCAAAAGCCGATACTTTTTTATTGAACTTTTCCAAAAGCAATAAGGTTTGATAATTATTCTCCGATTTTATTTCCCATAACTGATGCGGATACTGATTAGCAATATTATGCGGTGTATCGACACTTAAAATACTCCCGTTCTGAATTAATGCCACTTCGTCGCAAAGCTCTGCATCGTCTAAAAAAGGGGT
>QMPG01000338.1 GCA_003648455.1 Bacteroidota bacterium | reverse complement strand
CCTTCCCCCAAATTGCCAGTACTTTATGTGTTGCAGAGTAAATTCAACAGGTGTATGATTATTACATATGAAGCGGTCCGGCAACTTCAGGTATCCTCAAAACGTTACATGAAACGGCGGGGAAAACTTAATTAAAAGAGCCGTGCATCCATGCACAGCAAATATAAGAGGTGATTTTATGAGAAAGATATGTTGTTGTTGGTGGAATGGGTTTTAATATGTTTTCTATTTCCCGATTTTGAAAGTTTATTAATCAATTTTATTTAATAATAATTCTTTAAGGAGAATAAAAATGGAACGTATAGATAACGTATTAAAAACAATGACTTTTGATTTTTTTGGAAATGGAAAACATAAAATATCTCCAAATACACATCTTTCAGATAAAAATTCTGTTTTTTTGGATGTTAGATCAGATGAGGAGCTTTCAACTATTTCATTTAGTTTATTTCATCACATGCCTGTTCTTCATATCCCTATTAATGAAATTCCAGAAAGAATAAATGAAATACCGCATGATAAAATAGTTGGGGTATTTTGTTCCTCAGGCGTAAGATCAACAATGGTTTACTTGTATTTAAGAACACTTGGTTTTGAAAATATAAGAATAATTGAGGGCGGGTATGCAGAACTTGTTAATGAATTTAAACCAGGTAAATTGTTAAAACATATTTCAAAAGGAGAGAATGATTTATGAATCTGATAATACTTGCTTTAATTATATTTTGTATTGCAACCTTAATGACTATGACAGGGAGAGGTGGTGGCAATTTTTATGTCCTTGCTTTAGTTTTATCCGGTTTGTCAATGCATCAATCTGCTTCTACTGGTCAGTTCATTCTTTTTGTTTCTTCAATTTCGGCAACACTAATTTTCGGTAGAGGTCGGAAAGTCGAATGGAAACTTGTTTTAATTATTGGCTCACTAACGGCTTTATCTGCATTTTTTGGAGGATTTTTTGCACAATATTTTTCTGGAAGAATATTAAAGTTTGTTTTTTCTTTCTTTTTATTGATTGCTTCGTTGTTAATGTTACGACCTGTAAAAGAAAGAAAAATATTTGTTAAGAAAAAGTTTGGAATATTGAATATAAAATCAAATGGTAATGAATATGAGATTGATTTAAAATTTGCATTACCGCTCATTGTTGCTACAGGTTTTGGTGCTGGTATGGTTGGAGTTTCCGGTGGCTCCTTTCTTGTCCCATTGATGGTTTTGGCGTGTGGAGTACCTATGGATTTGGCAGTTGGAACTTCAACAACAATGGTGGCTGCTACCGCATTAATGGGCTTTATTGGCCATGTTGTTACAGGTGATTTTATTCCAAAAACAGCAATTGTTTTAGCTGTTGCTGCTGCAACAGGAGGTTTTATAGGTGGATCTTTTGCATTAAAAACCAAGCCAAAAATGTTGAAACTTCTTTTTGGTTTAACTACATTAGCCGCCGCTGTTGTAATGGTATTTCATGCCATTATATCTAAGTAGCGAGAATAAAAATGATTTGTTAGGAAATCTGATTCTGGGTAATTCGTGGGAAACTTTTGTGGTTGAGCAAATTATAACACACTTTCCTGATTGGAACCCGACATTTTACAGGATCGCTACGGGAGCTGAGATGGATCTGGTGCTTTCTCGGGGAAACAAGCGGATTGGAATAGAGATTAAGGCATCGTCGACTTCAAAGGTGACAAAAGGATTCTGGAATGCGATTGAGGATTTGAAGCTGGAGAAGACATGGCTTATCGCACCTATTCATGAGAGTTATTTTATCAGGGAAGATGTTAAAGTTTCGTCGTTGGATGAATTTTTGCGTGATCATCAGAATTGAGTCGTTTAGGCGAAAAAGACGGTGAAAATTATGTCGATTTGAGTTGCTTTTTTGAGGGGATAGTTATAGGATGTGCGTGCGTTTGAAAGAGGTGAAAAGTGAGCAAAGTTTTAGACAAGAAGGTTTTTGATAACATTAATTTTCGATTAATGATTTTTTTGAATAGGAGGAACTGCATGCTAAAGAAGAAATATCAACAATTGTTGTTATACACCCATGTGAGCGGGATAACAACAATGATGATACACAGATGTTGTGTATAATTCGAGAATGAAAAAAATATTAAACTGTTTAATTAATTAAATAAAAGGAGAATTTTAAAATGAAAAAGTATGATGTAATAATTATTGGTGCTGGACCTGCTGGTATCATTACGGGAGTAACTGTGAAGAAACAGTATCCTGACAAAACTGTATTAATTCTTAAAGAAGAAGAAAAAGGGTTAATTCCTTGTGGAATACCGTATGTGTTCCATGAGCTTAATTCTGTTGACAAAAATGTAATGGGTCTTAAACCGTTTATTGATCTTGGCGGAGAAGCTACAACCGAGAGGGTTGTAAATATTAATGTAGAAAATAAGTTTGTAAAAACAGAGGCTGACTCGGAGTTTGCTTATCAAAAATTGATACTGGCAACAGGTTCTGTTCCATTTGTTCCTAAATTTACACCTGGTTATAATTTAAAAAATGTTTTTTTTATCAAAAAAAGCTACAAATATATCAATAGTCTTTTCAAAGAATTAAAAGATAAAAAAAATATTGTAATAGTTGGCGGCGGTTTTATTGGCGCTGAAATTGCAGAACAATTGGCAAAATTTGAAAATAAGAATGTAACTATCATTGAAAAAGAAAATTTTTGTTTTTCAAAAGCATTTTCATCTGAATTAAGCGAAATTGCCACAGAACAGTTAAAGAAGTCCAATGTTAATGTTTTCACATCAACAAGTGTTAAAGAAATTATAGGAGAAGACGGAATTGTTTCAGGTGTAAAATTGGATACAGGTAAGGAATTAAAAGCAGATGTTGTAATTATGGCTATCGGATATATTCCAAATACTACACTTGCTGAAAAAGCAGGTTTAAACTTAAATGAATATAAAGCAATTATTGTTGATAATTTCGGACATGCCTCAGCTAAACATATTTATGCTGTGGGCGATTGTTCGGAAACAGTAGGTTTTTTAACAGGAAGAAAAGATAATATAATGTTAGCTTCTACCGCTACATCAGAAGCACGTATTTTGGGCTATAATTTATTTGGAATAAGAATTAGAAATAGTTTTACTGGAACAATTGCTGTTTTTTCTACTGAAATAAACGGACTTGCCATGGCTTCTGCTGGCGTTAATGACAAAGACATTTCTCTTATTAATCTGGAAGTTATTTCTGCAAAATTTGAGGGAGTAGATAGACATCCTGGAACTCTGCCTAGTACTTCTCCATTAACCGTCAAATTATATGTTTCCCCTTCTGACGGTTCTATTTTAGGGGGAGAAGTATGGGGCGGTAAATCTTCGGGAGAAATAATTAATATTATAGCATTGGCTATTCAAGAACAATTAACTGTATTCAAAGTTCTTTCATATCAAATAGGAACACATCCACTATTGACAAGTGCTCCAACTATGCCAGGTTTTATCAAAGCTGCAGAAATAGCTTTGTCAAAAATATATAAGAATTAACATAAAGCTACGCATAGCCAAAACCGTTACCCACAGCTCTCCATTTCTCAATAAAGTTCGCTCCTCCTCCCCGTCCTTCGGATACCCCTTTTGATACTACATTAATGTTAAAACATATCAATTTATAGATTTTCCGCTCCCAATTGTTATACTTAGCGCTGACGGAGGTAACGATGATAAATTCACAAATTGCATATCTGGCAAATCTTGGATCTCAACTTATTTTATGGACACTCTTTATTGCCAGCTTTCTTCTGATAGCAGGCGCTATTGAACGACTTCTTTTTTATCGTAAAAACTTTCTGAAAGGCTGTGAAAAACTGATTGAACAGCTTTCGGCTTCTTCGCTTGCTCAGATAAAAAAGGTGCTTGGTGAAACTTCTACACTCGAATCAAAAATTGTTCTCTCTGCACTTGCTCAAACAGATGGTGTGGTTGGTGAACAGTTTGTTGCGGCTGTTTCTGCGCGAATAAGCAGTATGAAACCGTCATGGGAGCGCTCATTTCTCTTCTTTTCTGCTGTCGGGTCAAATGCCCCTTTTTTAGGACTGCTTGGAACGGTGCTTGGATTGATGCAGAGTTTTGCCGATTTGGCTCTTGCTGCAAAACCTGACGCTGCTATTGCTATGGCTGGTATTTCAAACGCATTAATTACGACAGTTGCCGGTATTGTTATTGCTATTCCATCAATTATTGTACTTAATTATCTTAAAGCTCGCGAATCGGTTGCCGTTGAAAATATTGGCGCAATCACAGACATTATAATCTCTGTTTCTCCAAAAAATGAGGCGTAAAATGAAGGTTGTTCTTGCCGGATACATTGTTGAT
>QMPG01000337.1 GCA_003648455.1 Bacteroidota bacterium | reverse complement strand
TTTCAGATTATTGTATTGGCGCTACGTCACAAGTCAGAAGTGTTCTTTTGGTTTCAAATGTTCCCATTAAGGAAATAAATACTATTTATTTAGATTATCAATCAAGAACATCTGTTTTGCTGGCTCAAATATTAGCAAAAAAATTCTGGAAAATAAATGTTGAGTTTTTCAAAACCAAACATGGTTTTGAAAATAAAGTCTTAGAACAAAATTCAGCAGCTGTTATTATTGGAGACCGCACTTTTTATATTAATAACAAATATAAATTTAAATACGATTTAGCTGAAGAATGGATAAAACATACAAATTTGCCTTTTGTTTTTGCTTGTTGGATATCAAATAAAAATCTTGACAAACAATTTGTTAATAATTTCAACAAATCGCTTCAATTTGGTTTAGAAAATATTCAATCGGTAATAAACAATTTTAAACAAAACCATAAAGAATTTTGTGATTTTAATATTGACGAATATTTTCATAAAAACATCAGCTATAATCTTGACAAAGAAAAACTTAAAGGAATGGAATTGTTTTTAGATTTAGCAAAACAAATAGAATAGTATAAACTTTACGAACTTTTAAACTAATCAGTTATGAATAAAATTATATTTTTATTGGCAATAATGTTTCTTTCAAACTTTTCATTTGCAGAAAGCTCAAATGACACAACAAAACAAGAAACAAAAAAGACAATAGTATTTCAATATGACATAATGCAACAGATAGCACCTGCTGTTTGGCGTCACACAAAACAAAGTTTTGAACAAGCCAATGCCATAAATGCCGATTTAATATTAATTCATATGAATACTTATGGAGGATTGGTTGATATGGCAGATTCAATTCGCACAGAAATACTAAACAGTAAAATACCTGTTTATGTTTTTATTGACAACAATGCTGCATCAGCAGGAGCTTTAATCTCAATTGCCTGCAATAAAATATATATGCGAAAAGGAGCAAATATTGGAGCAGCCACAGTTGTAAATCAAACCGGAGCAGCAATGCCAGACAAATATCAATCATATATGCGTTCAACAATGCGTTCAACTGCTGAAGCACATGGAAAAGACACAATTATAAATGGAAACGATACAATTTATAAATGGAAAAGAGACCCGTTAATTGCTGAAGCCATGGTTGACCCACGAACATATATTAAAGGAATTATCGACACAGGAAAAGTCTTAACACTAACTACCAACGAAGCTATAAAATACGGATACTGCGAAGGCAAAGCAGAAACGATTTCAGGAGTATTAAAACTTGCAAAAATTGATAATTACGAAATTAAAAAATTTAAAATAACAACTCTCGAATCAATAATTGACTTATTGGTAAATCCTGCAGTTCACGGATTATTAATAATGCTAATAATTGGAGGTATTTATTTTGAGCTACAAACACCGGGTATTGGATTTCCTCTTGCAATAGCAGTATTAGCTGCTGTACTTTACTTTGCACCTCTTTATCTTGAAGGTTTGGCTGCAAATTGGGAAATACTATTATTTATTATTGGACTTATTTTACTTGCTCTTGAAATCTTTGTTATTCCCGGATTTGGTGTTGCAGGTGTTTCAGGAATTATTCTAATTGTAGTAGGGTTATCTCTTAGTATGGTCGATAATATTGTTTTCGAATTAGGAGGAAATTATTTAGATTCATTTTTTAAATCTTTAGTTATTGTTGTTTCTTCAATGTTTTTTGGTATTATAGCTTCAGTATATTTTAGCAAGAAACTTTTCGACACAGGATATTTTAGCTTTTTAGCTTTAAATTCAACACAAAAATTGGAAGATGGTTATGTAGCTGTAGATAATACAGGAAAAGCATTAATTGGCAAACAAGGTATTGCTTCAACCATATTACGTCCTTCGGGAAAAGTTAAAATTGACAATGATACATATGATGCAAAAGCTCAATATGGATATATTTTAAAAAACGATAAAATTGAAGTTGTTAAACATGAAGCAGGTCAGTTATATGTGAAAAAAATTGATTAATAGAAATTTACTGAAAATCAGAAAATAATAGCAGTCATGCCGAACTCGTTTCGGCATCTACTTGAAAACAGCAATCATTGATAAAAATAGATTCTGATCCGCCAGCTGGCGGACAGAATGACCATAGAATCATGCTTTTTAACTTTACAAACTTTTAAACCAATGTCATGAATTCAAATTATATTATTAGGGATTTTTCAGCCGATGACATTAAACAAATAAATGAAATTTGGCAACAAACAGGTTTAGGTAACGCCGAGCGAGGCGATAACCAAAAAGTTATAAACAACACTATAAAAATTGGGGGTAAATTCTTAGTTTTAGAAAATTCTGATAAAAATGAAATTATTGGCACATCGTGGATAACAACAGATAATAGAAGACTTTATCTGCATCATTTTGGCATTAAGCCGGAATATCAAAGAATGGGCTTAGGAATGATGCTTGCAAAAGCTACGCTTGAATTTGCCAAAATAAAAAATATGCAAATTAAACTTGAAGTACATAAAAATAATAAAGGAGCAATTGAACTTTACAAAAAAATTGGGTTTAAATACCTTGGCGATTACAATGTGTTTATTATTAGAAAAATTGAACAAATATTATAGAAATTAAAAAATAAATAAATATTTCTACCATTCATCTACAAATTTATTACATTAATCAAAGCAATTTAACCACAAGCAATATTTCACGTATCAGAAGGCAAAAAACATAAAACAAGCATAACTTTGAAAAAGATTACTTCAATATTTTTATTCTTCTTAATGACTTCGGGCTTTGCTCATTCAGCCAACTTATTATCGAACAAAGATAAATATCTCTCAAATAATAATATAGAACTTAATTCAGAAAACAACTTAGTATTAAATAAAAAACAAACAGTTTGTTTACCGAATAATAATGACAACTACACAAAAATAAACAATCTATTTCTCAAAAAATGCAGTGTTTTGCATGTTCCTGCAAATACCACCTTAGAAGTTGATAATATAACAATTGCTCCGGGGGCAAGATTAATTGTTGACGGGAAGTTAATAGTTACCAATGATGTTGATATGAAAAAATATAGTGTCTTAAATATTAGCTCAAGAGGTAATGTTGATATAGAAGGGAACTTCACTGCATACAGACACATTTATTTTTTAGTTACAGGAAAAATAAGAGTTTATGGTGATTTTTTATTAATGAATTAATAAAAAATCAATTTATTCCTTCTTTAATCCATTTTGGAATTTCTTTAACTTTTGGCACTCTACCATAAAATAAATCATCCATTTTTAATGCGAACCTTCGAAAGATCATTGAGTTGGATATACCCCAGCGAATAAAATTGTGCATCAAATTATTTGGATGAGAATAAGGGCATGAAGACATACATTTTCCGCAATCTGTGCCAACAGAACACCAATAAGTAAAACATGTTTCCTGACAAATTTGCCATCTTAGCACACCATCAATAAGTTTTCTGTCATCAAAAGGAATTGAACGGGAAGGGCAAACATCTGCACATTTTTTACAAATAGTACAAAAATCAATTACAGAATTATCAGATTTTCTCTCATCAACTATTAAGGGCATATCAGTCGTTATAACGGCTATTCTAACTCTTGAGCCCAACTTTGGAGTTATTAATAAACCCATTCGCCCTATTTCACCTAATCCGGCATCGCGAGCAACCAGCGGACAAATAAGTTCGTAATTTCCATCAATATGAGCACGAGCAGAATATCCCATATTTCTGATAAAAGATGCCATTTGAACAGCAATAACCCCTGCATTTAAATATTGCTGAGATGATTCCATTATTACAGAGCCTTTTGGGGCACATTTCATAAGGTCGTCACTCATTTCAACAGTAAAAGCTATTGCATAAGGATGATTATTATTTATCTTCTTACCATACAAATCTCCTCTGCCTTTATGCGAGTATAAATGATAATTTTTAAGTTCAGTAACGCCAACCGATACCGCCCCATTTCTCTTTGCCCATTTTTTAATAAAACTAGTAATCTTTGCAGAATTTACATCAATTTTTTTCTCACTCGATTTTCCTTCTACACCTTTCTTAAAATATTCAATAACATCAAAATTTGCTTTTGCAACACAAAAAGAAACCGGTTCATAATACAAAGCATCATCAGACAATAAACCCGGCTTTTTCCGAAATTTATCATCTAATTCTTTAAATCTAGGTTTATTTTCATAATAGTTATTAAACCTATCTGTTCCCTTTTCTAGCTCATTTCGAGAGAACATAACATCTCGTTCATCCAATTGTTTCGTTGGAACATAATACGTCTTATCATTATATATGTTTATTGGTAAAAATAAAATTAGT
>QMPG01000336.1 GCA_003648455.1 Bacteroidota bacterium | reverse complement strand
TCGGGGAACGGCAGATTTTATAGCCTGTCCCGAATTAATTTCGGGAACCCTGAAATTGCCCGCATGCTCTCACCCGACAACTATGTGCAAGCACCTGATTTTACTCAGAATTTTAACCGCTATTCTTATTGCTTGAATAACCCTTTAAAATACACCGACCCTACAGGTAACAATTATGTATCTGATATGTATCATGGTAATAATGGTGGAGGTAGTTATTTTATTGGTTTTGGGAGCACTAATATGTCGAGAATTCTGGGAGATCATTCAGGCTTTTGTGATTATAACCCGAGAAACGAACGCTCTTATGTAACAGATGGAAAAGGAAATGTTGCATGGGTTGATTCTAAAGATTACTTAACGGGTAATGATGCTGCTGAATATCTTGCAAGTATTGGAATAAAATCTTTTGAAGATTTAATAAATAACATTAATGGTGGTAAAAACAAAAAAGAAGGTGAGGCTTATTCTAGTGGAGATAAAACAGAATTCAATAAAAAAGGATTTATCAATGGGCTACAAGGAGTTAATATGGAAACTAAAAAAATTATCCGCAAATATAAAAAATGGAGAATAATGTTTGATGGAACTCAGCCAAACAAAGATAAATATTTAGACACATCGACTAGTCCTTATACTTTATACATTTATAGACCCATGAGAACAGAAAGGCATGGCCAAGAAATGTGGCTAGATAATCAAAAATATAAATATGATACAAATAGACAATATTTTCGTTTTCAAGAAACTCAATTTGATGGCAAAAATACTTGGAAATGGGGTTCTTTTCCCATTAATCATCCAAGAAATCCAAATGGGACAAAATTATTATGGGAAATAGATTAACGCTATGGTAAATTTAAAATATGTACTTTTTATAATCGTTGTCTTTAGTTTTAAATTATGCAATTCTCAAATTGCTATAATTGACACTCTAGTTGACATAAAATCTTTTCCTTCAATTCACAATTTATTTCTTAATTGCGAGAATCATAAAGACTCTAATTTTACTGGAGTACAATTATTTTATGAAGAATTTATGAACAATAAAATCAGAGTAGAAATCGAATACAAAAAAGGATTAAAGAAAAAAGCAACTGGTTATTATGATAACGGTCAGAAATATCGAGAAGTGTCTTATAGTAATAACAAATTTAATGGTTTATCTACACAGTGGTATAAAAATGGTCAAATAAGATATTTAAGCTATTACAATAATGGGATCTCCAATTTTTTAATTAATTTTTACGAAAACGGGACTATTAAAATGTTAGATTTTGATTATTCCTGCAAATGTGATAGTTCCGCTAAATTGGATTGGTCCGCAGATGGTAACTTGAAAGAGGAATCAAAATTTTTAGACACTTCAAAAATTGGGTTTATTACTAGCTATTATTATGACACTGGAGAATTAATGACCAAATATACTGCAAACATGGGAATTCAACCTTATGTTTCATATTATAAAAATGGCAAAAAAGGACGTGAAGGTTTTATTTATAATCTTACATTATGTCAAAATGGTCAATGGCAAGAGTGGTACAAGAACGGAATAAGAAAACGAGAGTATTATTTTGATGAAAATATCCCTAATGTTAAAGTTGGAACATGGAGTTGGTGGGATGAAGAAGGTAATTTAATAAAGCAAGAAGTATACGAAAATAATAAACTTATAGACAAGAAAGAATTTTTACAAATGAAGCTTAATAAAGATTAAATATCCCTCGCTCGGCGAAGTCTCTGACTTCGTCGCTTTATACTTTTTGCAAGCCCGCTAAGCGTAGAATAAAATAAAACAAAAATATTACGAGTGCTAAGCGAAGTTGTAAACTTCGCTTTTCTAATGTGATATTTTTTAACTATTATTGTAAATAAAAAGCGTAGATAAAATCTACGCTTAGCGGAGAATGGTTTGGTATTGATGATGCAATTGTTGCCGGACTTGGCTTTGTTGTAGGTTATGTTTCTTATGGTGTTGCTACTAATAACTGGGGTTGGAAAGCTGTTGGTGCTGGCGGTGTTGGTGCTGCTGTCGCATGGGTTGGTTGGAATACTATGGGTGCAGGAGCAGCAGCATTAACACATGGGGCGGGAAGTGCAACATCTTTTTCTCCGGGTATGACTGCTGTATTTAGGTCTGCCAGTGGTAGTTATGGTACGCAATTTGCAGCTTATACATTTATGAATTCAATGGCACATAAGGAACAACTTAATACAGCAGACGAGAAAGGCTGGGGTGGAGTTGTGTCTTTTGCCGGATACAGTGCTTCTGCAGTATTATCAACCAGCTTGATTCCATTTGACGTTACAAAAGCAGAAGGATTGAGACAATGGGCAGGTGTTGTATTAACTGATAATGTCTCCGACAACATGAAAAATGGGGAGTTGGGTTTTCATTCATTACATGTTACTATTGTAGGCTATAACTTTGATAATAATAGTGGGTATAGTATATTGAGCAAAGGTATAAATGGAAACCGCAGGTTTGACATGGCATTTGAATCAATTCTTGGACTAAGCCTAATAAAGACAGACATAAATTTTAATTATAGATTGCCATATAAAGATAATTGTGGTAAATGGCATATGAAACATTTGATGAAAAATTTTCATATGAACACTGCTTTCATTGGTTATTATTCAAGAAAAGCTTTAGAATTGTCAGATGGTTTTTTTGAAGTGTGGAAACAGAAAACTACATATCAACATTGGTATGACCTACACTATAACGAAGATGGTACGCCAAAGTATTAATAAAAACAGTATTATGAATAGGTTTAAAAAATATATTAGATTTAGCTTGATTATTTTGCTTGCACATCTTAATATATCTGTATATTCACAGAATAGGCCTTTTGGGACAATTAAGGTTGCTAAAGATATATATATTGACGAAACTGAAGTTGATGTGGGTTCATGGCTCTCTTATTATACATGGGTTTTGATCCATGAAGGCTTTGAGCCTGCACAAGAAGTATTACCTGACAGTAATGTGGTTGAACCGGAACTATGGGCTTACATTAAGAATAATTCTACCGATTATATAGGTGTTAAGGGAAGATACTCGCAACAACCCATTGGTTATTTTGGAAAAAAATGTAAAGAATGTGTAAAATATGGCAGAAGATTATCTACAGAACGAAAGTATTGTGCAATGTTAGATTTTCCTATTACCGGAGTAACTTTTGAACAGGTAAATAGCTTTTGTAAATGGAGAACAAAAATGCAAGGAAATAATAAGTTCACCTTTCGTTTGCCAACCCCTGAAGAATGGAAGAATTTTGCTTTGAAAAATTTATCTGAGACTGAAAAAAATAATGGTTTCCAAGACAGTTTGTACAAAAACAAATGTCCATTGTATAATTATAAAATTATTTGTAATTGCAATAATAACTCAACACAAGGCAATCTTTATGGTATTGCAATTTTTGGACAAGGGAAGAACGGATTATTTGATATTTTTGGAAATGTGTCGGAAATGACTTCTATAAAAGGCATAGCAAAGGGAGGTAATTTTACTGAAAATGCAAATCAATGTCATATCGATTCTGTACAACATTATTACAAATCAGAACGGTGGTTGGGATTTAGATGTATTGCAGTACAAAAATCTTTGCCAGAAAATGTGAAGCAAACTATTGAAAAAAGTAGTTTGGATATAAAAAGCAGTAACGGAAAATATGGTAAATATATTGACCCTCGTGATGGTAAAATATACCCAACAGTGTGCATAGGAAAACAAACGTGGATGTCCAAAAATCTTGCATTTAAACCTGAAATCGGGAAGTGTTGGGCGTATGGTAAAAAACAAAGTAATGTAGATAAATATGGCTATTTGTATAATTGGGAAACTGCTAAAAATGTTTGTCCAGCGGGATGGCATTTGCCAAGTAAAGAAGAATTTGAAACCCTTATCCAAAATATTGGAGGAGATGGCTCTATAGTTTATAAAAAACTTATCCCATCTGGCAGTTCTGGCTTAGTCGTTTTATCTAGTGGTTTACGTTTTGGCATGAACTTTACCCCTATTGATGGAGGCTCTGCCTTTTGGTCTTTTACCGAAAACGGAGGAAAGCGTGCTTGGGGTCTGACAGTTGGCCGTCTTGAACCAAAAGCCTATGTTGATGATGGTTGGTACAAAAATTATGGTTTATCTGTTCGTTGTGTCCAAGACCATTAATAGTTATATTGCACTTATTTTTTAATTTAAGCTACAATAGTATAAATTATAAAAGATTTATGTTTTATCTTCTTTTTATAAATCAGGGATGAAAACTTGTGTGAAATACAGAAGAAATGATTCCGAGTTTATTGTTTTCCCTCGCTCGGCGAAGTCTCTGACTTCGTC
>QMPG01000335.1 GCA_003648455.1 Bacteroidota bacterium | reverse complement strand
CTGATCCTTGTATATATTTCATGATATAAATATACTAAATATCAGCGGTTTATACTTGTTAATAAGTACTAAACTTATCAACAAATTGAAGAGGGGTTAAGGTTTTTAGACAGTCTGACGGTTGGGCTATGCGTAGTTTGGGATTTTAAAACTATTAATTTTCAATTTACCACTAAATTTATTTAATACTAAAAACATCAATATTAGCACTTTCCCCAAATTACGTATAGCCTTTGTTGCCCACCGTACTTTATTCATTACCAGTTACATATTGTTTTCTCGTTCGATGCTATTTCACTGGTATATATCTGCATAATCTCATTACTTACATTGTTATTATTAAGTTCCTTAAATATAGATTGTTCAAAAGCATTATCTTCAATTAGTTTAGTCAATGAATTTGAAATGTGCCACATTAAAACTGGTGGAACTGCATTCCCAATTGCTCGATATTGTCTATTTTCAGAAACAGAAAGCAGTTTGAAATTATTTGGAAAAGATTGAATATTAGCAGCTTCTCTTGGTGTAAATCGTCTATATCTATTATCAATGATTAAAACAGGGTCTGTACTGTTTAAACTCACTTTTGATAAATGAGAAGTAATTGTGTTACAAGGCTGTTCAATATTTTGATTTCTTCCTTTGTTTAATTTATGTTTAACACGCAACATACCATCAACAGCTTTTTGACTAAAAAACCACTTCTCATCTAAATCTGCTTTTTTATCCAAAACCGTTTTTAGTCTCACTTTATTACCATTTAAAGTTGTAGGTTTCGGAAATTCAAAATACATAAAGTCTTTATAATCTCTAAATCCAATAATGAAAACACGCTCTCTTTTCTGTGGTATTCCAAAATCAGATGAATTTAACAATTTGAATTTTACATTATATCCTGCTTTTTCAAATTCTTTAATAATCATTGGAAATGCCTGTTTCTTATTTGCAGATAAAATACCCTTTACGTTTTCTGCAATAAAAAACCTAGGCTGTTTTTCTTTTAAAACGTCAACCATTTCAAAAAACAGTTTCCCTTTCTCGTCTTTAAATCCTAAACGTGGTGGATTTTGAGCACTAATCGAAAATGATTGACAAGGAAAACCTCCAATTAATAAATCGTGATTCGGCAATTCACTTTTTGAAATATCTCTTACATCTTTTACTAAGCATTTATGATTAAAATTATCATTGTATATCCGTGCACAATAATTATCGTTATCGACTGCATATACTATCTCAAATGGTCTACTTGAATAATGTTTTCCGAGGAAAGAAAAATTCCCTATTAAACCTAAATCCATACCTCCGCATCCACAAAAAAGCGATGCTACTTTCATTGGTTCCATATTAATAGTTCGTTCCATTCGCCTGATTTTTCTGAAAAAATTATATCTGCACCATTTCTTGGTGTCATTTTTATTTGCTCATTTTTATATTTGCCAACTGGGTCTTTTAAAATAAATAGTTTTCGCTCGTGTTTACTAATCATTAAACGATATACAAAATAAGCATCTCGCAAAGTGTCGGCTGTATCCCATTCGTTAGGTGTTAAATGAAAGTTGTTGAAATTAAGAGATTTATTACTAATTGTTGATTTTACTTCGATGTATCTTTTGCGCCTATCAAGCTCAACGCTTTGAATATCATACCCGACAGCAAATGAGGTTGGGATTTTCTTAATTAAATGAATTAAATCTTTTCTTCCTCCTAATTTAATTCTCATACTCTCGTGACCGACAATTAAATTTTCTCCAAAATCACCAATTTCTTTTGTGTTTTTAACATTGTCAGGGTCAAATTTATATTCTAAATTTTCAATTGCACTTTCTACTAATTTTGCATAAGTATCTTCTTCAATTCCTAAATATTTAAGTACATCTGTTTTAAACAAATATTCACCTAAATCCTTATTTACGAACTTAAACCAATTATCTTCAATTGGTTTAAGAACAATTACTTCAAAATCTGCCCCAAATAAATAGTCATAATCTGAAAACCATAAATCACTATCTAAAAATGCTGTAACAGTTTCTCTATCACTCCAATTTATATAATATTTATTTGCGTGCTGAACTAGTAAGTCGCCAATAACCATATAATCAAGGATATCACCAGCATACCTGATAACATCACCTTGCCAATCTAATTCTTTGTCATTTTCTCTTGATTGCAATATTCGTTCAACTACTTCGATTGGATCGCAATTATCTCTTGTAACTCTCAGGTCATTATATATAAAATGTGTCGCTTCTGCTTTGTTTATATAAAATCGTTTTTTTGTATGTACCTCTCCGATATTCAAAACTTTTAAGAAATATTGAGTTGGTTTAAATTTAATACCGTCATCAATAACTTCTTTCAATTTATGAGATTTTATATGCCCACCTGGATATTGAAAATAAAATAGAAAATATTTAAAAAACTGTACCAAATCCTGTTCGTCTGCTAATTTCTGAGCAATTGAACCTGTCTTTGCTGTTTTGTTTATATTATCTTCTTCTATAAATCCAAATAATGCAGATATTTCAGTTCTCCAATTATCGATTGTTTTATCTGTTTTTGTTGCATTTCCTGTATATAAACGAATGGCATTAAATAAATTTTGATTAAAAACCTTGATTTGTTGACTTCCTAGTTTAGATATTTCACTAGCAACGTATAATAAAACATTCTCAATATCATTTTTGAAACGAGGGCGAACTTGATGAAGCCTATGATAATATTTGTTTGGTATTTTATACATCTAAATACTTTTTTAATTCAATTGCTAAATATTTAGCCAATAATGGGGGAACTGCATTGCCAACTTGTTTGTATTGGCTTGTTTTACTGCCAAGAAAAATAAAATCATCAGTAAAGGATTGTATTCGTGCACTTTCTCTAACAGTAGGTACTCTATTAAATTTGTAATGAAAATGATGTCTATGCCCTGTATCAATAGTAAAACTTGGCTTTTGACTATTTAATCTAGTCCAAGCAATATTAACTTTTCGAGTATCTTTTAAATGTTCAGGTAAGTTTTTATAATTACCACCATCTGGAACCATTGAAATTATTTCAACTGTTTTTTCTTTATGATTTGTTAATTGATGATTGAAAAGCCTTTTTGTACTGTTTCTAATTTTCTTTTGATATTCTGATGCACAAGGTAATGGATACTGTGAGTTATCATTTATTGATAAATCAGGCAAATCAGAGATTGCTTCTTCTGATGTTATTTTTTGCTCATTTAAAGGTTCTGGAAATTCAAAGGTTTTACCATCTTTTATGCCAATAAAAAAAGCTCTTTTCCTATTTTGCGGAACTCCAAAATCAGAAGCCATTAGAACTTTATAATTTACAGTGTATCCAATCTTTTCAAAGTCTTCAAGAATACTATCCTTAAAAAAACCTTTCCCCATTGAAATAATATTTGGGACATTCTCTAAAAGAAAAGCCTTTGGTTTGAAAAAATCGACAAAATCAACAAAAGATTTGTAAAGTTTGTTTCTTTCATCGTCAATAAATCGTTTTCCTGCGATTGAAAACCCCTGACAAGGTGGACCTCCAACAATAACATCGACATCTGAAATATTTATTTGTTCTTTTATATCTGTTGGTGTTGTCTTAAATAAATCAGCAACAATTCCAATAGAGTTTTTGTGATTGTTTTTAAAAGTAGTTATTGCATCTTCCCAATTATCAATTCCAAGAGTAATATCATACCCTGCGTCAATAAAGCCTTGCGATAATCCACCACAACCACTAAATAGATCTATTACAGTTTTCTTTTTCAACATACTATTCATTAAACTCTAAATTTACTTGTTTCACATTCCTTTGCCTAATATACTTAACTTTATCTTCTGCAAGTGCTAATACTTTAGTAGTGCAATTATTTTCGTATATTTTATAAGCAATTTGTTCACTAATAAATTCATCTTTCAATTCGTTTAAATTTAATTTGAATGTTTTAGCAATTCTTGGTAGTATCTTTTCATCTAACTTCCTTTTTCCATTTTCAATTTTACTTAAAGCACCACTATCTATTCCTAGTTTTGCACCAAGTTGAGTTAAAGTCATTTCTTTTTCAACTCTCATTCTTTTTATAAATTCTCCAAATGTTTCTCTCATAATTGAAAATATAATCTTGCTAATAAGTTCTTGACAAAACTAGCAAATTATTAGATGTAGAACAAAATTACTAATTGTTTTTTTTAGAATTTCATTAATTACTGTGTCGTTCTTTGTATGGTGGGCAACGGCAGTCCGTCTAATAACCCACGTTAATTTGGTTAATTTTGGTTAAATCCATAAATTTTGACCAAATGTAAGCCTTTTACCGGGTTTTTGCAAAACCAACCCTCTAT
>QMPG01000334.1 GCA_003648455.1 Bacteroidota bacterium | reverse complement strand
TAATAATTAATGATAAAAAAAAACATATTTTTGTTTGTAGAAACAAAATTGTCTATTATATTTGCATCGCAATTTTGAAAGGGTTCTTTTCTCAGTTGGTTCAGAGCATCCCGACTTTCGGGAGGGTCTCTTTTGAAATATTATAGTGAAATTTAGGGCGATTAGCTCAGTTGGTTCAGAGCACCTGCCTTACAAGCAGGGGGTCACTGGTTCGAATCCAGTATCGCCCACATTGAAAATCAAAGTCTTACAAAGATGTAAGACTTTTTTTGTTATGAAATATTTTGTTTATATTATATATTCCAAAAACATCGATAAATTCTATATCGGTTTTACTAAAAATATTTCTGAAAGAATTAGAAAACACAATTCTAATCACAAAGGGTTTACGGGTAAAACTAACGATTGGGTTATTGTTTATAATGAAGAATTTAAAACAAAATCTGAGGCTTATTCTAGAGAACGAGAAATCAAATCATGGAAAAACCGTAATAAAATTACTGAGCTAATCAAAAATAATAACGAATAAGGAAAAGAGCATCCCGACAATTCGGGAGGGTCACTGGTTCGAATCCAGTATCGCCCACATTGAAAATCAAAAGGTTACATCAATTTATAAGATGTAACCTTTTTTAATTTGCACATAATTTGCACAAAATAGGGGGTCAAAAAAGAAATTTTATTTTAATTCTCATTATAAAAATCTTTCTCAAATACTGAATTAATATTATTTTATACATTTTATTATATTACTTGCGGTTGTTTTAATAGTTAAATACTGTATCTAATTTTATAGTTGTTTTATTGTTGTTTTAACCTATTTTTTTTAGCTAATTCCTTTATTTTTTTTGTAAGTTCTTCGTCTGTTAAATTCTCATATTCATTTTTGTTTGTATCAATTACTAAATCTGTATTTCTTAAACGTGGTACTGCATGCTGCAATAAATCGGTATAAAATTTATTTTTTCATTATCTTTTAATCATACGTTAATTAGCAACGGCATTTATGCCTTGAATGGGATAAAAAATAAATGGGCTTTAGCCCAAATATAATAATATGTCATTTTAAAAAAAATATAACAAATTTATCAAACGATATGAATTTGATATTATTCGACATTAATTTTTGGCTAAAGCCAAATGGATGTGTTCAATTGATATAACGGCATAAATGCCGTTGCTAATTATACCGTTTAAAACAATATTATATTTCTAAATAAACTTATGCATTTATTCTATGAATGAATTTCGGAAAGTCTTTATGTTACAAATATATTAAAAACATATTATATAGTCCCTAGCTTTTAAACCTGACCCAATATGCCCCAAAAACATCGATAAATTCTATATCGGGTATGCAAAAAAACATCAAAAATAACTAATCAATAAAAGTTTTGAAAAAGAAATATTAAATATTAAATTTGTTGATTCGTTTTTTAAAACATGATAAACTTAACATATAAATGAGAAAAATTACAACATTAATAATAACACTTCTATTATTCTCTAACCTTTCGGCACAAGAACGTTTTATCGATACTGCATTAATTTACAAACCATTAAAAAAGATAAAATTAGCTTCTGCAATTAACGAGACCTCAGGATTAATTTATTACGATAATCTTTTTTGGACAATAAACGATAGTGGAGGAAAACCTATAATTTATGGTTTTAATGAAAAAACCGGGGGACTAAAGAAAAAAGTAAAAGTTTTATTCTCAGATAATTTTGATTGGGAAAGTATTTGCCAAGACTCTTTATATATATATATTGGTGATTTTGGAAATAATTCAGGTACAAGAAAGCTTTACAAAATATTTAAAATTTCAAAAAAATCAATTACTGATAAAACAAAATGTTCTGTTATTCCCGAAGTTATTAATTTTACTTACGAAGACCAAACAGACTTTACAAGAGGTAATTTGCAAACTGCCTACGACTGCGAAGCTTTTATGTGTTACAACGATAAATTATATTTATTTTCAAAAAATTGGAAAACTCGTCATACTACATTATATAAGCTACCAAACACAAAAGGAAAATATAAAGCAAAAAAATTATTTACTTTCAACTCTGATGGCTTAATTACAGGTGCTGATATAAGCAAAGACAATAAAATTGTTGCATTAATAGGGTACAAAAACTTTTACCCTTTTATGTGGATTTTTACCGATTTCAAAAAAGATAATTTTTTCTCAGGAAATAAAGTGAGATTAAACTTAAATTCAATATATAATGCTCAAACTGAAAGTATTGCTTTTAAAAAAGCCGATACTGATACAGTATATGTTACTTGCGAAAAAAGCAAGTTTAAGCAATCAATTTTCACTTTTCCTATTAAAAAAATAAAAAAAATTATTAATTATTAGATTTATATTATTGAATTTGGATTTTAAGAAATAATTAAAACACTACCAATTTTAGCCTATTCATCTAGTTATATTTAATGATAAAATAAACCATAGTCATGTTGTCCGCCAGCTGGCGGATCAACATCTAAAGATCCTGAAACAAGTTCAGGATGACATTTTCAAAATGTCTGACTTAGATGGTGTTGATTAAAAGCCTAATTCAATTATATTATAAAAAAAAATATTAGAAAGTATTGAAAAGAAGACCTTAATAAAAGAAATATCTATATTTATGTAAAAATATAGATGAATTAACAAAAAAATTTGGTTTTCTAAATCATTTAATTTACTTTTAACAAATTAAATGTGAAACTTTACTAAAAAATTAATAAAAACAAACAATTATGAAAAAAATTACTTTATCAATTATTGCATTATTCTTTGCTGGGCAAATGAGTTTTGCGCAAGCAGTATCTGAGCATGCTATTATCCCTGTTTCAGTTACACTTAATTCAATTTTACGATTAAATGTTGTTACAGGTGGTAACATTGAGTTTGTTGTAAATACTATTGACCAATACACAAATGGCATTTCAAACTCTACACAATATACAACCAATTTCACAGTAGCTTCATCTACCGATTTTGATGTAACATTAATGGCAGAAGATGCAACTCTTATTGGTTCAGACAACTCAGCTCACACTATGACATTAGATAATATTGGTTATACAACTGTGGCGAATGCTGCTGCAACAGGTGCTGACCCAGGTAACTGGGGTTTACAAGCCATTACAGCCTTAACAAATGCTTCTGCAACAATAGTTACAGGTGTTGCAGGTGCTTCAGCAGGGGATGTTGTTCAAAACAATTTTGATATTCAATGGGAGCTTGGTACAAATGGCGGTGGAGGAATGAATGCTAGTAGCCTTTTAACTCAAAGTATTGCTGCAGACAGATATGTTACAAATGTATTTATTGATTTAGTAGCAAAATAGTATTTAATGTGATTTTATTATTAAAAAAAGTCAGGCACTTTATGTCTGACTTTTTTTCTGTAAAATGTATTGGGAACCTGTCAGATTTGGGTGTTTTGAAACTTGTAAGTTATAAATTAATTATTAATTGTTAATTATAAATTATTAAAATAAACCTGTTAGGTTTGATGTACTGATTTTTCAACATAATTTTGTATTATTTAATAAATATTTATATCTTTTCAAATTAATTGTTAATTATGCTTGGATTAAATAAAACTTTGCGTCTTAGCGTCTTTGCGGTGAAAAAAAACACAGAGAACGCAGAGAAATAAAAAATCCATGTAAATCCGTGGACAAAAGAAATTCGTGTAATCAGTGGACTTATGATAAAAAATATACATAAACTTTACATTTTAATAATACTCATATCAATTTCAAATATTGGTACTTGCCAGAACAAATCAGCTCGTTTGCAAATAATTACAGGAGGTAATGTTGATTTTATTTTTAATTCTTTTAAAAAATATGATAGTGGCATTGTATATACTGACTATACAAAGTTGAAGATTTATTATATTGATACAGATGGTGCAGGTGTACACCAAAACACAAACTGGCAACTTGATTTTAAAGCAAACTCTGCCAATATTGAAGGTACATCTAATAACTTAGACCTAAGGACAATTGAGCTTACAGCTAATAACGGAGCAGGAACAACAGCTAATTGCTTAGGTAAAAAACAATTATCATCATTAGATGTAACACTTGTTGATACAGGAAAAGAGATAAGTTTTGAGCAAAGTTTAATTAATATTACTTACGATTGTGGAACAAATGCAACTTATAAGGTTTTAAATAAAAACCCCGACTTTTATTTTGTAGACATAATTTTTACAGCAAGTCCGCAATAATTAAGTATATAAATAATAATGAATTTAAAAAAACTTCATATAAATATATTAATTATATTATTTTTAGTTTATTAATTTAAAAGATATTCTAAATATTTTTATTCTAATTTAT
>QMPG01000333.1 GCA_003648455.1 Bacteroidota bacterium | reverse complement strand
CTTCCCAATTTCAAAATTCTGTCCGATATGAAACTTATTTACGGATTTAAAGGCTTCATACTTTGCATTATTGATAGTATCAATAACGTCTTGGAAAAATCTTTTATATGTTGTTAATTCATTCATATTTAAAAAGTTAAGTTTCTCGCACAGCTGTGAGAGAATTCAAAAATACTAAAACTCGCACACTTGTGAGAGATTTTATAGTTATTTCTTAACTCCCCACTCGGAATGCAAAACAATGACAAAGAAAGGTGCTTTATTCTTTCCATAAACTTTTCTTTTGAGAGACAAGAAATTTAAGAAAACTTTTATCCTTAAATTTACACGTAATATATACCGACATAATTATTAAATAATCATCAATTCTTTTTTTACTAAAAAACTTTTGATTTATATTTTGATGAAGTGCTAATTGTTTAATGGCAAATTCAGCGATATTATTATTCCAGCTTAAATTATCATACTTTAAAAATACAAATAGCCTATGTTCATAACGTTTTATTCGTTTTTGATAGTGTAATGCAATCTCACTCCTAAAACTGGCATTTTTGATTTTTTGAATGAATGTATTTGCAGAAGGTATATGTTTCGATAAATGATACTTTTTTAATCCATACTTATCAATTGTTTTCACAATTTCTTGCATTAACTTTGAGAACTGTTGAGTAATACTTTTTAGTTCATTATTAAATGGTGATTTTATTAAGTCGTCATTTAAATCTCTAATCAAATGGAGTAAACACTTTTGATGAACACATTCAATAGTATCATATGCAGTATAAAAATCTGTCACTAAAACACCTTTGAAGTTTGATAATAAATCTCTAATAAAAACTGCCTCACGAGTTGATTGATAAAAACAAATCACTTCTGAATTATTTGATAAAACCCAAATATAACCATTCTCAAATCTCATTGATATAGGTGTCTCATCTACATATAGAATAGGACTGTTTAAAAGCCGTGTTTTAATGATTATAAATGTGGATTGATAGTAATTAGCCATTTTTATTTTAAAATCATTTATCATAGTTGAACCTATATTAAGGTCAAAAAGTTCGAGTAGATTATTCGATATTTGACGATAACTCTCTCTATTCTCAATATTTTGAAATAATGTATATGCAATAAGACTATGTCCATATTTCGTCTTTATTTTTAAGTATGTAGGAGGTATACGTACTTTTTTGCAGTGAGGACAGTATTGCTTATGTGTTCTGTATTCAATTATCCATCTTTTTATTCCAGTTGTTGTAATTTTTAAATCAATTACTTTCTTTTTAATTTCTTTTTTTTGTGTTTCTGTTCTTGTTTTACAATAGGGACATTTTATAGATTTCTTATAAACAATAGTATTATAGTGATACTTCTTTCGTTTATGCTTTTTTTTACTTTTAATGGTTTGACTATTACGCTTACGACTATTAACAAAAACTCGTTCTTTTTGATAATCAAAAGAACTATGCTCGTGGATTTCTTTAATTTCTGGTAATGAGTAATTACCAAACAGGAAATTTAAAGTGAAGTTTTTTTTGACAAAATATTCAGGATAAATAGCATCTGATTGTTTATTTGATTCATCTAAAAGATGTTCCAAATATTCCTTTACTTGAAATAATGCTAAACAATCTTCAATATTATATGTAATCAGTTTCTGTTTATATTTTTCATTATTTTCTACTTCCCATCTTTTTCTCCAAACAATAGACTGTAAACCGCTTGCATTATTTTCTGACCAATTAAAACCAATAAATTTTGCGATAGCTTTCAAACTGTATTGAAAAACAGGAAAATATACACTTGAATTTATGGCTGTTAAAATATTTTGAGAATTGGATATTAACTTTTCAATTTGGTTGTGATATTCCGTAGCTATATATTTTTGTATGGTTTTTAATGCTTTAATTTCATAATTCCCATAATGAAACATAGTGTATTCGCCAAATTCTTTAATTGAATCCAAAAAGTCACAGAAAATATTTATTTCATATTCTTTAGAATCAGCCCAAAATGATTTATGATAAACTTCTTCATCCTTTTTAATCACTATACCAATCAGATAGTAAAAATTTTCTTCTGGAAGTCCTTCAATATCAAAATATATTTCAATTTTATTCTTATATATTTCTGGAAATTATTATATGTGAATCTTATTTTCTCGCAATGTTAACGCTTGTAGTTCAATCTTCCTTTTTTTTGAATTGGCTTTTTTTCGCTTTCGGTTTCTACGAGGTCGGAATGTGTATGATAATTGAGTTAATGTAAATATTCCCTTTTCATTCTTTTTTCTAATATCTGTTTTTGAAACACCAGCTATTTGACATATAAAATCCTCTTTTCTGGCAATATCTAAACAATGCTGATTGAATTCACAAGCACCGCATTGGTTCGAAATAAATAAGGTTGATTCATTAATGTTGTCAATCTTACCTTTTAATCTATTTAGTTCAGGGTTAAGTTTATAATAAACTTTGGTTTGTTTTAGTTCTTTGCCAAATATTATTAAGCCATAATTTGATTGAAATCCAGTAGAACTATTTATATAATCAAGTAAAAATGTTTGAAAGAGTTTTAGTCTTTGATTTATTTTTTCTTGATACGTTACTGTTATGGGGATAATTTGTAACTCTCCTGTTTTCTTGTCTTTTATTACTTTTAAGAATTCCAGATTAATATGAAATATCTCGTTTTTTAGTATAACATTTTTAATTATATCATTTTCCTGATAGTCATAAATTTTGAAAGGTTTTATGTAGGTGTGTATCTTTTTGTGTTTGTTTTCAAATCGTTTTGAAAAAGTATTTTTGAATTCAATATTTAGTTTCTCAAAATCTGTTTTTATTCCAACATTACCCTGAAATTTCAAATATCCTTTATATTCACATTGTATTAATGATTGTAATATTTCTGAAGTAATAATCATTTATCATTATTGAAGAGTGTCAATTCGTAGTTCTTTAAATAAATGCTAACGTTAAGTATATGAAAAGTAAGCGATTTCGAAGTACAAAACTTTCAACTTACAAGAAAGTTCAAACAGGCTACAAACCTTGATGCTACTACTATCTCGCTTATTTTTTATATACATTGTTACAGCACGTATTTTTATCTCCTTTTTCCTCCTCCTTTTGATTTTCCCGAAGGTTTATTAGCAGGTCTAGTCGCTGGTTTATTAGCAGGTTTGGAAGCAGGTCTGGTTGTTGGTTTGTTCGCAGGTTTAGAAGAAGGTTTAACATTGGATTTATTTGAAGGCACAGAAGTCTTATTATCCTTTACATTACTTTTTGTTCCATCTTTTTTAGAATCAGGTACCGACTTATCATTAATCTTTTTAGCATCAGTTGATGGACGATTTGACGCATCATTTCGTTTATATTTACCATCGCTTTTATTTCTATTCACAGTATTCGAAGTGTTTCTAGTTTTATTATAGTTGTTATAGGTATTATTGTTATTATTTATAATTACTGTATTTCCTCCACGGTTACCTCCATGATAATGATTATGATGATGACGATTTCTTCCGAAATAAATATTGACTGAAATTACTGGGTATGGATGATAATATGGAGGGTAATATCCATAATAATAAGGGGGGTAATAGGGTACATAAACGGGTGAATAAACATATTGTACAATAGGTTCTGATTCAACAACCACAACGGTAGCGGGTTCGCTTTTAACCACAACTGTGTCAGAACCTGAATATGCAGGATTAGCCGTAACAGCAGATGTTTCAAGTTTTGGCTCTATAACATAATCCTTTCCATATAGGTCTTCATCACCTTTCATTTGTATGTTTACTTTCCCATCCTTTTCCTTTGTTACTAAAATTACAGCAACGTCCTGAATCTCATCCTTATTTATATCTACCTGAAGTACGAATGCAAAATCATCATCGTCTTGTTGTGTAGCAACCTTAATAAAATCAACATCACCATCAAGGTTTAAATCTAGATTGTTAATCCCTGATTTTTCATCATTTAGAGATGCTTCAAACTCTTCAATTGTTTTTGACTTTTGAAATAGGTCAAGTGTAGCATAAAGGTCTAAATTATCCCCAGCCAATCCTAATAATTCTGCATCAGTTTCTGTTTCAGTTTTATCTTGTGCATTTAAGTTCGCAATCGCAATAAGAAATGCAAGCATCAGTAGTCCAATTTTTGTTTTCATTTTCAATTCTCTTTTTTTAATTTCCATTATTATTTATTTTAATTCAATTTGCAAATGTAGGTGCTTTGTTTATATGTGCTGTAACGGTTTGCAAATATGCACCGTAGCCTTTTCGTTGCAGGGTTTTTGTTGATTCCTTGTATGTTAATATTTCTTCTCATTTTTCAAAAAATGTGCTAACCGGCTATGGGGTATTATTTGCTG
>QMPG01000332.1 GCA_003648455.1 Bacteroidota bacterium | reverse complement strand
TTAAAAAAGTCACAAATTGAATTGAAAGATATCAATCATTTTATTTTTACTCAGATTAATAAATCTGTTATTAAAAAAGTAATGCTTGCTATTGACCAACCATTAGAAAAAACAAGCTTTGTAATGGACAGATATGGTTACACAGGTTCAGGTTGCGTTCCGATGGCATTTCATCATGCTATAAAAGAAAACAAAGTTAAACGTGGCGACAAAATTATTTTCGTTGCTTCGGGAGCAGGTTTGGCTGTTGGAAGTAATTTATTTATATATTAAAAATTAATTATATGTCAGAAGTTAATGTTGGTATAGTAGGTACAGGTATATATATTCCAAAGGGCAGAATGACAGCTAAAGAGATTTCTTTAGCAACAAATGGTGTATGGTCAGAAGAAGCGGTAATTGAAAAGTTAGGTATTAGAGAAAAACCAATTCCGGGTGACGATGACGGAACACAGGAAATGGGTGTCAAAGCAGGATTAGACGTACTTAAAAATACCGGAGTTAATCCGAAAGAAATTGATTTAATACTTTGCGTTGGTGAGGAATGGAAAGAATACCCTTTAACAACATCCGGTATTTATATTCAAGAGAAAATTGGTGCAACTAATGCGTGGGCTATTGATATTCAGCAAAGATGTGGAACAACAGTTGCTGCAATGAAAATAGCTAAAGACATGATGATTGCTGATGAAGATATTAATACTGTAATGATAGTTGGAGGATATCGCAACGGTGATTTCATTGATTTTACAGATAACTCAGTATCTTTTATGTTTAATTTATCGTGCGGAGCCGGAGCTCTTATTATGAAAAAAAATTATGGTAAGAATCTACTTTTAGGCAGTTCTGTAATTACTGACGGCTCGCTTGCCAGAGATGCCGGAGTTGAATATGGAGGAACATGCAAGCCTATTACAAAAAAAAATGTTGATAAAGCTTATAAATCTTTGCGAGTTTTTAATGAAAAACACATGAAAGACAGGCTAAATGAAGTTTCTCTTGACAATTGGTTTTTATGTATTAAGCGTGCATTCGAAAAATCGGGAATAGATCAAAAAGAGCTTGGTTACCTTGCAGTATTACATTTTAAAAGATCAATGTATGAATTTATGTTAGATTCTTTGTCATTAACAAAAGAGCAAAGTACATATTTAGAAAACTATGGACATATTGGACAAATTGATCAAATTCTTTCGCTTCATCTTGCACTTAAAAATGGAAAAATCAAAAATGGTACTGTAATTTCAATGATTGCAGCCGGAATAGGATATGCTTGGGGGGCTAATGTTATTAAATGGGGAAATTAATCAACAAAGATGGTCGCACAAATAAAATAACAAATCAAATCGCTTAAATTAAGCGTGTTATGATAAATATAGATTAAATAATATAAAATAGTCGACCATGCTTTAATATAATACAATAGTTGAATTTTTACTAATTATCAATAATTTTAAACAAACATTAAAACTAAAAATGCTATGAAAAATAGAAGTTTATTTTTGATTACAATTATCCTTATTGGATTATTGGGATTTAGTTCATGCAGTGACAAAACTGAGAATAAAAGTCCACTTTTTGAAAGTCTCACAGTAGCTGATAATAATAAAACAGTTACAGTAACTTTTAGTGAACCGGTATTTGCAAACGCAGATCAGACCGGAAACCTTGACAGTAGTGATATTATAGTAACAATTCCCGGAGTTGACTTTACTTATAGTGTTACCCACACAGCAGGTTCTTCATCAATGACTGTTGGTTTAACAATTACGTCAATTACTGATGGTACAGAAACAATTACAATAAAACCGGCAAGTGTAACAAGTATTTATGACAATGAAGGAAAGGCAATGGATGTTACTGAAACAATTGTTTCAGAGAGTATTGCTAAAGATCTTGGAATTATTGGGAAATGGTACTCGTCAGGAGATAATGTTGCTCCACTTTTAGTTACTTATTTTGCAGTAGATTCAATTTATGCAGAGTTTAAAGATGATAATACCTACAGTGTTGAACAATATAATAGTGGAAATACAAGTGGAGAGCCTGATTTCATTTTTACAGGAACTTTTACAATTGAGAAATCGACAACAGGTGAGATTTGGACTATTAATTTAACACAAGAATTACCTTATGCTGCTGAAGCATCGGGTATTTTTGAAGTAAAACAAGCACCAGAAGTTTTGTGGTATGAAGTTGTTCAAACATCTGGTACTCAAAACACCCCTCCAACACCGGAAGAAGGTTTCGGAAGTTCAAACGGAGGCTCATTAGGTACATCAAATATTCAAAAATACATAAGAATTGCAGAATAATTTATATAATTAACTGCTTAACACTGTTTTGTAAAGTCGAATTAAATTAATGAGATTCGACTTTACTTTTATCAGTATTTTATAAATTTGAATTAATTATGAAAAAAATAACAGTTTTAATATTTATTCTTTCCCTGCTTAATTGGGTACCAAGCAGTGCCCAAGATGCTAAAAAGAAGGATGTGGTTTTGAAGGATACAACAATAAATTATTTTAAAAATGAGCTACCCTATACTTCAAAAGTTAATAAGGAATTTCAATTTTTAGCATTTTTTATTACTCAGAGTGTAAGTTCTAATTTCTATCCGGAAAGCAGTTTGTTTAACGGTCAGTTAGTAGGTCGGTTATTTGGTCAAAATTCTTCAACAACATCAGACTCTTTAACAACACATTATATTGAACAAAGAATAATACCTTTTTTTATTTACCAACCAAAATTGTTTAATGGCAAAGCAATACTTCGCTCATCCTTCGAAATAGATTGGACTTGGGGTGATCAGGCTTATGGATTAAGCGGGAATAAAGGTTCTGCTATTTCTGCAGATGAAGTTAATATTCAGACACAAAATATTGAGCTGGAATTAATTCCTCATAAAAATTGGGCAATTAATCTTGGTTTGCAAAGATTATACGATACCCCATTTAATCCGTATAGAACTTTTTTCGACAAAATGACAAACACAGGATATCGACTTGCATATTGGGGAACTGATGCCGTTGGGATTAGTACTCGTTGGAACAGAGACTATTCGCAAACAAAAGCCGGTTTTTATAAACTTTATGAGAATAATGCACAAGATGATGACGATGTAACATTAACCGAGTTGGTTTATAGAAAAAAATTGTCAATGATGTGGAATTTGGGTGGCTCAGTATATTATTTAAGAGACAGAGGAAAAGGAAGAGGAGGAGTTTCTGTTTTTAGTCAAGGACTTAACAGTACATTAGTAAACTACAATGGCGGATTCAATTTTAATTTAGGAACAAATCTATATAAAGCTGATATAGCTTGGATTGGAACATTCTTTAGTCGAAATCCCAATTTTTGTCTTGATAGATATTTATTGACAGGATTTTTAAATTATAATTTAGGAACGGTTGATACTAAAGAATCAGGAGTATGGGGCAAAAAAGCCGATATTGGTGGTTTGGCTGCTAATTTAAGAGCAGCATACAGATATGGGCAAACTTTAAACGATTATTTCTCAGTTGATTTGATTTACACAACAGGCGATGGTGATGGACTCGATAATAACAAATATTCAGGTGTTATTACAGGAAATACATGGGGAATGCCTGCGTCAATCTTTATAAGCAGTGGTGCTTATATTTTATTCCCTCATGCAAATGTGGTAAATAGATTTACACCGGTAGTTTCAGATATTTCAAACATGGGTTATGGTTTAACTGCAGGTACTGCAAATTTTTATAGAGATATTATTCCTCATAAACTTAACGCTAAAGTGGGTGCAGCAATGGCTTATAGTGCTGTTAAGCCCCAAGATGCAGGAAATTATATGGGAATGGAGCTTAATGCTGCTTTAAAATTTTCTTTTGGACCTTTTATGAGTCTTGAGTTGCATGGAGCAAACATGTGGTTGGGGGACTTTTTTGACAGCAACGATAAAAGTCATGGCACTGATATAAACGGAGTTTATAATACAGCTCGTCCTACTGACCCATGGACTATTTTTCTTGTATATAAATGGTTAATGTTTTAATTTATAAATTATAAACAGATGAAAATCAATAATTTAACAAAAATAAAAATATAAACAGATGAAAATAAAATCAATTATATTAGTCGTTTTTACTTCATTAGCCGTTTCTTGTTCTCCTTATAAAAATCTTGTGAAATTAAAATCTATGAAAGATCTTGATTACGGCTACAATGTAAAATATGCTGAATTGCCTAATAATGTTAAAATTGCTTATGTAGATGAGGGCAAAGGAAAAGAAACGATTCTTTTTATACATGGTTTGGGAAGCTATATTCCTGCATGGAAAAAAAATATTGATGAATTAAGTAAAAAGTACAGATGCATTGCAATTGATCTTCCGGGATATGGAAAATCA
>QMPG01000331.1 GCA_003648455.1 Bacteroidota bacterium | reverse complement strand
TAATGGTGATTTGAACTCAGGAATACTATTGAAATTTGGATTGAAATTATAAATATTGAAATCGGTAATAAAAAAGACATTTGCAGATTGAAAAAAAACAATGGGTAACAATAAATATACGGCATTTGGCAGATAGTGCTATAAATGAAGATGTTAGCCATAAGCAAATTTAGTAATGGTTTGAAAATTAAGCGTTTCAAAATGCCAAACGCCGCATATTCAAACCGTTACCAAACATATTAAAAAGACACCCACAATGAATACAAGCTAACTCGAATCAGAATAATTCTAATCCGAAAAACAGTAAGATTTGAATTACGGAAGTGAGTAAAATGAAAGAAGCCTCCAGCTCCCGATAAGCCGAAACTTTTCGAAAATGGAGACTTCGAGACAATGTTTAGTCATGGAGGTCTAAAATTTAGCGACAGACCTCCTTAAACCCTACAAAGGTATGAAATACAAGAATATTATTAGCTTATTAAAAACAAATGCGTTAATTGTTGCATTGGGTATGATATTTATCTTTCAAGCATGTGAAAAAAATGAGATAGTAGAAAACGATAACATTTTAGTGACAGAAGAACTATTTCAGGACAATGAATACAATACAGACTTTAGTGATTTTGCAAAAGCGGTAAGCAAGGCTTTAAACACAAGCCCTAGCTTTCGTAAGGTAGTCAAAGAAGAAGCATTGCTAATGATTGACGGAGATTATGATGTTATTTTAAAAAGAGTAATCAGTAAGGAAGTTGCAGCTCCCTCTACATTAAAATCTGCTAAAGTCAATTATACTGTTAAAGACTTATTGGAAGATTCTTATTTAACATCGGGGAAGTTAAGCCTTAAATCTGCATCGACATCTATTATTGATGAATTATCAAATAAATATCCAGATATGCAGATTGCTGTTCCCGTTCATGCTGAAGACTGGGATGAAGAAAATTATATTCCTACAGTTACTTTCTTGCCGTTAGAATATGAAGATGCAACAACTACAACCATTACAGGTTATGATTCTCAAGGAAATATTGTGCCGATTGATGTAATCAACGAGCCTTCTAAACCTGTAATCGTTATTAGTGAAAATGAAAGGTTGATTGACCTAGAGCCAGACCCTGATTATCCAATAGTTCCATCTACTCCAACCAACCTAAGAGGTACACAAACAGAATCGGGAATTAGATTAACATGGGAAATGCCAAGTAGCACTAAGCCCTTTAATACAACTGGATATTATGTTTATAGAAAAAGTTCAGGGGCTTCAAGTTATGCTAGAATAAAAACTGTTGTAGGTGCATATGAGAGAAGTTATGATGATAACAGTGTAGAAGCTAGTCGTTCATATTCATACTATGTAATGGCATATTATCAAGGAGAAACTTCCTCTCCGTCAAATTACATTACATTGACTGCACCAAATTATCCTAAACCAGTTTTATCATTTTATGCAATTCAAAATTCAAAAAATGAAATTGAATTGCGTTGGCAAAATGACCATAGTCAATATATTTTAGAGACTAAAGTTTCGAAACATGTAATTGGAGTAAATAGTGGATACCAATTTCTAAAATCGTTCACTGCAAATGAGCAAGACTATTTTGACAATGATGTTACCGTTGGCAAAAAAGTTGTTTACAAAATTAATCATGTAACATCATTAGGGGAATCTAATGCTAAGTATGACTTTGTGCAAGTTCCATATCGTGATATATCACAAAAATCACCAGTCTATATTAAGAAGATAAAGTTTTCAGATTGGAAAATTGAAAGATGGCCAGCAGGAAAACCTGAATTTTATATAACTGTTACCAATGTTGATGCTGGGGGAAAAACACCTTATACGGTACAAGATGAAATAAATTGTAAATTTTCCAGTAGAAGTAGCACTTCACAAAATTTCACAGGAAAAAAGGTAATTGACTGGAAACCTGGATTTTGGTATGATATGTTGACATTTACAGCAATTGAGTACGATAGGTCATGGGGTAAATTAACTCTGAAAGCATCTGTTGGATATAACCTTAAAGACAAAGACAAAAAAGGTCTTCAAGCTAGCGGTGCTGCTGATTACGAAATAACGTTTCAAGATAAAGGAGAGAAATGTGGAAATTCATACCTTAATTATTTTGATGAACCTGAACAATGGCTTGAATTTCCAAATTATGGGGTAAAGGTTTTGGTAAGCGAATCTGATAACTAAATCTTAATAATATGAATTACAAAATTTGTTTGGTTTACTTCGTTTTATTGTTTTGGAGTATTCAACTTTATTCTCAAGACAAAGGCTTCGAAGGCGAAAAAAATAAACCTAAGGTACAAATAGGATACCTTCATCTGTACAACAAACTAAATGCAGACAGCTACTTCAGGCTAAAATACTCTAATGCGACTAACAATAGCGAAGCTAATATTGGTGGTTTAAATTTAAAACTTGACTTCCCAACTAAATATAAATACGTTGATATTACTGTAGGGGCTTTAATAATGAAGGGATTTGATGAGATTGACTTAGGATATATTGACCCTAGTTCAGTTAATGCCCATGACTATAATATTAACGGAGGAGGGGTGTATATCGGCATTAGTCCCAAAATTAAGGGTAAGTATATAAGTCTAACTTCTGCTTTTGGAATTGGGGTGTTCTCTTTTAAAGAGTATATAAGTATTGTAAATAATAGTACACAGCCTTTTGTCGACGAACATAACTTGAAGGCATCCTACGGCTTAGGTGCTATTAGTTCTATTGGTATTTACTTAAACGTAGGAAAAATTGGTATCAATCCATCATTGATGGGAATTTTTTCAGGCGGTTCAGAAACTAGTTTTACATTTTATGGATTTAATATTCCATTATCTTATCAATTTTAGATTCACTGGAATAGTCAGTTGCACTACTGGCTATTCCTTTTTCTTTTAATAGAACAACTGATATGAATCGTAATTAAGTCGAACAAAATCAAATACGTTTGGTAACATTTTGTATAAGTAATGGCAGGTAAAGTGTTAAATATGAAGGTTTATAGCCCGCTCAAACTGCGTAGCGGTTTGACAGGAAACTACCACGCAATCTGCCACTACTCATACAATTTACCGTTGTGTGCAACCCTGACAGACACCGAAGTGCAAGAATTTGAAACTTTTGATAAGAAAAGAACAGTAGAAGAAATGACAACAAAATTAGAAGAACTTGAAAATTTAGAGTTAGAAGAAAAATAAATTATTATATTTTGTAAAAATGACCTACACGAACAAAAAATTCTAGTAGGTCATTTTTTTTTGCACAATAACTAGTCATATTCTCTCACCATGACTTTTCTTAAAAAAAAATTTTTTATCCCATCCAAAATTTATAAATTTACAGGAGTAATAATAACTGTACCAAAAACACAATATTTTTTGCTGCATTTTTATAACAAAAAATTAATTTTTCCTACAGGTTTTAAGTAAATGCCGATTTTTTTAACGACTAAACTTATTATTACTATAATGGAAATAAACGGAATTGTCCGGATATTTACTTGTTGTACGCCATTAGGGCAGAGACCAACAAACGAATTGATAAATGAAAACGAGATTTAGATTACTGACATTTTTTTTTGCTCTTGGATTACTATCTGCATTTGGATGGCTTGATTTTATCTTGATAAAAATATCAATGGATAAGAATGACTTTGGTGCTGGACAAATAACTGGAATTATTGTGCTTTCAATATTTGTTTTAACAGGCTTAATTAGTATTCAACGATTAGCAAAGACTGTTAGTTTTGAGAATAACAAAATGATTATTAACTGGATATTTAGAGCAAAGAGATTTGAATACGACTTTAAAGATATACTTGGATTTCAATGGAGTTCAATGTCAGCACAGCCAATAAATTATAAGCAGATAATAATTCACTTTTCCGATAAAATAACAATAGGAATTTCTGACTTCGAATATGGCAACTTTTATAAAATCGAGGATTATATTAAAAATAGATTTGAGATTTTCCATTCATATAAGAAAAAGGCAAATGAAGAAATGATTAAGATTGCAAATGAAAAGAGTAAAGAATTTGACCTTGACCAAATCAAAATGATAAAATTTGTGATTTATACTTTATGGGCATTGATTGGACTTGTCTTTTGGCTGACTTTAAAGGGGATTAGTTCGATTTCTGGTTTGACAGATGGTCGATTGATATTGACGATTATATCTTTATTGATTTTAATATTATCAATTAGAAAATATTTGAACGAAAAGAAAAGAAAACAAAAATTAACGGCGTACAACACGCAATAATAATGCATTGTTTGTTAGTGGTTTATTTAATTATTCATAACTTTGAAGAAAAAGTATTAGCATATGAAACGGAAGGGCAATAAAGGACGCAACGCATCATATTGCTGTTCGTT
>QMPG01000330.1 GCA_003648455.1 Bacteroidota bacterium | reverse complement strand
CTTGACCCGACTGCGCTTCTCGGAGCCTCAGGGTGCAAGCACCCTGGTCTCCTGCGATGCTCTCGGGTCAGCACCGCGATTCGGTGGCGAGAATGATTACGATGTTCATAAATAATCAACATAAGGAAGTATTCAATGAATCAAAAAAAGATTATTGATTTTTGGGCATCCGAAGCGGAAGAATCTCTCCATGTTGCAAAACATCTTTTTGAAAAAAAAGATTATTCTTATGCGCTTTTCTTTGGCCATCTTGCTGTTGAGAAAATCATAAAAGCGGTATTTGTCAAAAATACCAATCAACAGGTACCTCGCTCCCACAATTTATTGAAATTAGCTAAAGAAGCTCATATAGAAATAACTGAAGAGCAAAAACGTACTCTAATAAGAATTACAGCATTTAATCTTGAATCCAGATACCCTGACTACAAAAAAGAATTCAGGAAAAAATGTACCTTGCAGTTCACTGCAATGGAACTACAAAAAATCAAAGAGGTTTTCACATGGCTGACATCGAATCTATAGTTTTAAAAAATGTCCAATTATTTCTCGGCAAACTCCGTCAAGCTGGATTCCATATTTCCAAAGCCTATATTTTTGGTTCCTATGCCAGGGGGCAAGAGGATAAGTGGAGTGATATAGATGTGGCAATTGTTTCTCCCCAAATAAGCAACGACCGTTTTGAAGAACGTATAAGATTGACCGAACTGGCAATATCTGTCGATGATCGGCTTGAACCATTGCCATTCAATCTTGACAGTTTCAGTGATAATGATCCTTTTGTACGACAAATAAAAAATGAAGGGGTGGCAATCATTTGAGTCTTTTTTATGATTCAGAGATCATAACAAATGACCTTTTTTGACGTAACCAATTGAAATCACAAGAAAAGTGTTTATCAAAATTGATTGTGCATCGTTGAACTATAGCTTGTTGATTTTATTAGGTATTTACCTAAAATTCTGCACACCCTTTTTGAGAAAAAAAGGCATTTACCATGATCTCTGATGATTAGAAACAAATTACTACCACAGCAAAAAGCGTATGTAAAAGCGGGCATGGGAATAAATTCAATCGAATCTCACCATCTGCAACCATAATCGACAAAAAACGCCGAACCAGCCAGTGCACCTGACACCAGAAGCCCGCGCGTTTTTTACTTTAGCCATTTCAGAAAAAAACGTCGCGTTTGCCAAGTCATCATTGGCTTTTGGCGCAGGTGACTCGCACGTTATGTGAAGACAGAATAATAGCCTAAAAATCGGAGTTTTTTAATGGCATCAACATCGACGAGTAAAAAAGAAATAGTAGATTTTCTCTGGGAATGGGCAGGAAATCACGATGACTGGAGTAAACTTTTAATTAGCATAATTGTAAATACTGAAAGTGTTTTGTCTTCATCTGACAGACAGTCCGTTTTTAACTACTTTTTACAATCAATTAATCTTCATACCGGTTTACCTTCTTTGACAATAGTAAAACCAACATACACACCAACAAGCAAAACAATAGAGTTGAAAACTTTATCAGACATAACTGGTGTAAACCGTTTGGCAAAAAACCAAATATTAACTTTTAGTAAAAACTTAACTGTAGTTTTTGGTGAAAATGGTACTGGAAAAACTGGATATGGCAGAGTTTTAAAAACACTTGGCTTCAGTTATGACGATAATAATAAAATACTTTCAAATATTTTTGGAGCAACACAACCAAAAACTGCTAAGATAGAATTTAAAGCAAATGGTAATGATGATACTTTTAATTGGAATGGTAGAAATAAAAAGTCTGAGTTAGAAAGCATTTCAGTATTTAATAGCAATTGTGTTCAAATTTCTCTTTCTGATAGACAGTTAATAGTATCACCGATTGGGTTCCATCTATTTAATCTTGTTACTTCAGAACTTAATGAACTAACAAAATTATTGAATGCGAAAATTACAACACACCCAACAACTTTGGTCTGGTCTGAAACTTTAAATTCAGGAACCCCACAACAGGTCTATATCTCTGGTCTTTCCAAAATTGCAACAGAACAAAAACTAATTGAACTTTCATCATTTACACCAACACAGGAACAAGAATTGAAGGATAAAGAAGTGGCATTATCAAATCTCAATAAAACACTTCTTCAAACGGAAATTCAGAATTTAACTACTTCAATTTCAGAAATTGGAGCATTAATTATTAAAGTTCAAACTGCACAAACTCAACTAAATTCAAGTAATTGGAAAGCCCTTATTGACTTTAATAGCCAAATATCAGAATTGGAAAGCAAAACAAAAACAGGTGTTAGAAAAATTGCCGAAGCCATTGGTATTGAGTTTTATAAAACACAACAATTTCAATCATTTTTAAAAGCAGCAGAAGAATATATAAAAATCATTAACAAACCAAAGTATCCGAGCGAAGATGATATCTGTGTTTATTGTTTGCAACCGCTTGAAAGTTCAGCTAAAAACTTATTAGCAAGCTACCGAATACTTCTAAACGATAAAACACAAGAGAATTTGTTGGTTCTCAAGCAAAAAAAAGCAAATCTCATTAAACAGGTTTTACAAATCGACAGTAATCTTATTTTTCATCAACCAACTTTTGGTATAGATGATAAGCAAAATCCTGTTCAACCGCCAACTTTATTAGATTACAATAAGAAATTAGGATTATTAAAGACCACTTTCACAACTGATAAAGTCGACAGAAATTCTTCATTTAGTTTTGATTATAAAAATCAAATAGATTTCTTAGAAGCAAAAAGTACAGCATTAAATGAAGTTCTTACACAAAAGCAAAGTCTTTTAACTAATCTTTCCGTAGAAGAGACAGAATTAAAGAATAAGATAGCAGAATTGAAAGACCGCAAACTGCTTTCGTTAAAAGTTGCTGAAGTAAAAGCATCTATTGCAAATCACAAAATTGTCTCAACACTAAACTCAAAATCAAGCAGTTTTAATACAGCTTCCATTAGCAGAAAAACAACGGAAGCAAGAGATGCTTTAGTAAAATCAAACTTCAATGCCATTTTTAAAGCAGAACTGAAAGATTTAAGAAAATCCCATATCAACATAGATTTAAGTTTCGGAACAGACAGAGGAAATTCTAAAATTTCACATAGGATTAAAGCTCATTCACTTGTTGACATCTTAAGCGAGGGTGAACAGAAAGCAATTGCCTTTGCAGAATTTCTTACTGAATTGCAACTTGACAATATTAAAGCACCTGTCATTTTTGATGACCCAGTAAACAGTTTAGACCATAAAATCATTGACGATGTAGCAAGGCGACTTATCAAACTATCGAATGAAAGACAGGTGGTTATATTTACACACAGTGTGCTTTTATTTAATAGTTTTTTGTATTTCAGTAAACAACCAAGTTTTAAAGGACTGGATTACAAATTCTATAATTCAAAAAACGAATATGATGAAACTGGTTTTATTACTGATGCAGAAGAAGAAATTAATAAAGTTAAAGGCTTCATTTCAAAAATAAATGTAATAATCAATAATACACCTAAAGATAGACCCGAGGCAGATGTTGCTGAGGACGGATATGGTTACTTGCGTTCTGCAATTGAATTATTAGTAGAACACGAAATTTTTCAAGGAACAGTTAAACGTTATCAAAAAAATATTGCCTTAACTCAATTTGTAAAAGTTGATGGAAACTTAGTTAATACACATAAAGATAAGCTAAATGAAATATTTGAACGGTCTTGTGGGTATATTAAAGGACACAGTAATCCAACGGCAATTTACAATGACCCGACAATTGCAGAATTAAAAACTGATTTTGATGATTTTAAAATTATTAGAGATGGATTTCTAAAACAGTGAACTTAAGGTGGCTAAAACACATAACAAGACGCTCCACCGGACACCAAAAGCCCGCGCGTTTTTAGCCTTTGCTATTTTCGGTATAAACATTGCTTTGGCGAAGTCATTATTAGCTTTTGGTGCAGGTGAGCTCCACGTTCTCGGCGGCTACGCCGCCGAGAATCGCGGCGCTGACTACGTCCAGCACCTTGTTCTGTCGCCTTGTGCCAGAACAAGGCACTGGACCCGGCCGCGCTTCTCGGAGCCTCAGGGTGCAAGCACCCTGCGTCTCCTGCGATGCTCGCGGGTCAACGCCGCGATTCGGCTATAGGAAGAGAAATGAGAAAAATAGAAGAAAATTACCAACGCATAACGGATGATAGGCGTTTATTCGATATTCGCTTCTGGCAATCCCAGGGAGATTTTGCCATTTTTGAGGCAGTAACGGAAATGCTAAATGATTATTTTTTGATTCGAGGAAAAAATGCTGACAAGTCCAGACTTCAGAGAACTATTGAAAATTTTCGAAAAGCATAAAATTCGTTATCTTGTAGTGGGCGGATACGCTGTAATGAAATACAGCGAGCCCCGATT
>QMPG01000329.1 GCA_003648455.1 Bacteroidota bacterium | reverse complement strand
TAACATTAATTGAACCTGTAAATCAAACTTTTCATCATCGCTTAGGTCGCTAATAATCAAGGCAATATCAATATCGCTATCCGGTCTGTCTGTTTGTTTTGCATAAGAACCAAATAAATAAGCTTTTATAAGTTGATTATTTTGTTTTGCAATTAATGATATGTAATCACTAATTATTTTATTTGTTCCTTTATCCTTAATTCAAATTACAAATATTTTTATTTAGACCAATATTAGTTTACAATTCTATTATGACGCCCAACAGGTTAATAAGAAATACACTTTTAATATTATTTTCTAAAATTTTTGATGAATTCTTCAACTTCGGGAACACCTCCCTGATAAATTAAATATCCGTTATATGGTTCACGTGATGTTATTTCATCGTTAATTGGAGTAAGCATCATTTTTTTTACTTCTTTGCGGTCGTTAGTTTGCCCCAATACCCAACCTAATTTAATGTAAGCCGCTTCGGGTAACATATTTTGTAAGGGTACAATTCCTTTTGCGAGCAAGTCGCGACCTGTATCGTAAACATACATATGAACATATCCCCAAAGTGTTTGAACAGTCATATAAATATGTACGCCTTTGCTTATTGCACGTTCAATTGCAGGATAAATAATTTTGTTAACGTGCCCTAATCCGGTACCGGCAATAACTATTCCTTTGTATCCATTTTCAACCAATGAATCAATAATATCAGGCTGCATGTTAGGATAATAGTAAACAATGGTTACTTTTTCTTCGAAGTATGGTAATATTTTAACATTTTTATCTTTACGTCTGTGATTATATTCTTTTTTTATAGGAACAACGCTGTTGCGTGTAACAGTTGCAAGCGGGGTATCTCCAATTGTTCTAAAAGTTGAACGATAAGAAGAGTGCATTTTTCTAACTCTTGTTCCACGATGTAAGAAACCATATTCGTCAGAAGTAGGGCCAAACATACAAACCATAACTTCTGCAATGTCTCCATGACCTGCTGCGTAAGCTGAATGAATTAAATTCAGAGCAGCATCGGATGAAGGGCGGTCGGACGAACGTTGCGAGCCTACCAAAACAATTGGCACAGGAGAATTTTGTACCATATAAGTTAATGCTTCTGCTGTGTGATGCAGAGTGTCTGTACCATGAGCAATAACGATGCCGTCAATTCCGTTTTTTATTTCTTTACCAATAGCAACAGCCAGAGCTTTATATTGTTCAGGACCCATATTTTCGCTAAAAACAGCAAAAACTTTTTCGGTAGTCAGGTTGCATATTTCTGCCAGTTCAGGAACAGAGCCATAAAGTTCTCCGGGAGAAAAAGCAGGAATAACAGCACCTGTCCTGTAGTCGAGACGTGAAGCTATTGTGCCGCCAGTGCCAAAAAGTTTTACTTTTGGCAAACCATCTGTGTAAGGAAATTCTTTTTCCGGAATTTTATATGTTGCTTTTTTATAATCAACTTCCGTTATGTCTTTAATAGTTTTAATATCAATACCTACATTATAGCCGGTGTCGAGTTTTAAAACGATATGTTGGTCGTCGTCGTTTTCGGCACGTGGTAAAATGGTACCATGAAAAAAACCTCTTGATGTGTTTGTGTCAACAACACCCCAAACTCTTGCTTTAAATTTTTTAAGAGTCTCAAGCGCTTTACCTTTATATCCTTGAAAAATATCTTCGTTCATTTTATAATTTTTTTTCAATATTAGTTTTAAGTTCTTTTAACGATATGTTGCCAATTGCCTGATTGTGAATTTGTCCCATAACCCAGTTTGCTGTAACATTATCGGTTCTGGATTTTTTTATTTCTTTAAACTTTTCAATCAAGTAATCTGCAGGAGCTAAAAGTTCTTCTTTTGTTCGTCTTTTGAAATGTAAATTTGTGAGAACAGATTCGAAATCCATATTTGGATATTGACAGATAACAGGTAACATTTTTTTGCCAAGCAAGATATCTAATTTGTTCTTTTTGAGGAACTCAAATAAGTCATAAATTTTATCGTAAGTGAAATCAGGATGAACTTCAATTTGTCCTTCAATATGTTTTAAGGTGTGACCAAAAAATGTACCAACGAATTTTGGTTTTATTTTTAAGTTGTTAATAATTTTTTCGATAATTGGAGACAGGTTCTTTTTTAAGATATATTTATGAGTATCTTCCGGAATTTCCCAGTCATTGAGTTGTTTAAATCTAATGTAAATATCAACAGGAAGATTTTTGCCAATCTTTTCAATATACTCATCTTCTAAAGGAATAGGAGCAGAGTCTGTATCGGGATACATTCTGTCGGCACCGGGTAGAACTCTTTCAAAAATTGTTGTTCCGTCAGGGAGAGATTTTCTTGTTTCGGAAGGAATTCCTTCGAAAGCCATCAGACAACGTTCTTCAATTGTTTCGAGTGCTGTGGTAATATCTTCTTCGGGTCCCCAAAAAATTATTTGAGCATCATCATCATTGGCATCTAAAAGTTTTTTTACTTGCTCAAAGATTTTTTCATCTATCACAGGATTTAAATCTTCCGAGTTTGTCATGTTTGGTTTTTCAAGACATGCAATTACTTTGAGTCTGTCGGTTATTTCATTTGCAAAAACTTTTTCAGGCTGAGTAAAGTGAGAGAGTATACCTTTAAAATAAGGTAAGTTTACAGCATAAATTTTGTAGTTGTTTTTTTCTGCAAAATTTATTGGCTCAAAATCAAATTTATAATCATGGTAGTTTAATTTTGCAGAAGAAATTTTCCAATTTTTTTTATTCTGCACTCTTGAGTTAAGAATATCTTTAACATTTAATAAAGCCCATTGTCTGAAAGCTTCATTGTGAGAAAGTGCAGGTATCCATTTATTATGAGCAACACCTTTTATTTCGACTCTTGTGCCACCTGTGCAGCTAACATTAACATCTTCGCGGGCAGCACCCATTCCTGTTCTTACTTTGCCGGTACTACGATTTAGAAAGCGAATATAGTCAGCAGCTTCCATTAGTTCGTAAGGTGTAAGACATTCGGGTTGAGTAACTGTCTCAATTAAAGGCATGCCAAGACGGTCTGTTTTATATATTCTATTATGACCAATGTCGGATACTTCGCGACAAGCGTCTTCTTCAATACTTAATTGTATTAAACCGATTTTTTTATTTTTAAGTTGTAATTCACCATCTACTCCAAGTATTGCTGTTCGTTGAAATCCTGTAGGAATACTACCATCGAGGTATTGTTTTCTTGTTATATGAACTTCTCCAACAATGCTTAATTTTGAAAGCAAAGAAATTATAAGAGCATATTCCAAGGCTTCTTTATTGATTATAAATGGTGGAGTATCATCAACTTCATAGGTACAAGCAGTTTCGTTTTTAATGTGATAAAAAATGTTTTTACGAGTTTTGAATTCCATTAAAGCGGTTCCGTCGTAGCCACCAAGCTCACTTAAAGCAGGACGCATATGCCGGATAACTTCTGCATCAAAATCATTGTCATCATTAAATAATCCGGCAGGACAATGACAAAATAATTTTTCTTTTGTCTTAAGTTGTTGATGTACCTCAAGCCCTGATTTAAAACCTATTCGTTTGTAGTCTTTTTCAGTAGCGTCTTTTAGGGAAACAAAATTTATCTCTTTTTTTGTTTTGTTGTAGTTGTTTAAAGGGGTAAATTTCTTACTAGTTCGGGGTTTCGTTTTTTTCATTATTCAATAAATTTTTACAATATCAGAGTTTTGAAAATTACTAAAAATTATTTAATAAAAAAACATGTTTAATGTTCAATGTTCAATGTTTAATGTGAGTATTAGAATTTAACAATCAATTTTTTTCAAAAAGTTTACAACTATTTTGTATTCTTTGTGTATTCTTGGTGAACTTTGTGGTTCACTTTGTTTATCCTGTAGGGAAAAGCGGGAAGTTGAAAGTTCATTAAGTTTAAGGTTTGTAAAGGTTGAAAAAAATGAGCTTTAGCGGAATTTTGATACCTCTGCATTGAAAAGTTTAATATAAATATTGTAATGAACAATCAATAATCAATAGACAATAATCAATTGTAAACCTTTCCTTGCCAAGTGTTTCTTTTTTCTAATTGTTTTTCTATTTTATTGATAATCTCAAAGTTTTTCATTCCGTTCCAGTGTGGACTAATAAGCATGTCGAGTGGTGATTCGCTAATAAAACGTTCAATAATAATATTCGAATTCAGATTTTCGAGAAAGTCAACAATTAGATTAATATAATCCTCGGGAGTGAACTTGAGAAACATGTCGGGATTTTGTTCAAACTGTTTTGCAATAGCTGTGTTTTTAATAATTTGAAGTTGATGCAATTTTAATGTTTCAATAGGTAAGTTCGATAATACTTTTGCATGATTAATAATTGTGTCGTGATTTTCGTTTGGAAGCCCAAGAATTAAATGTGCACCAATATGTAGTTTTCGT
>QMPG01000328.1 GCA_003648455.1 Bacteroidota bacterium | reverse complement strand
TACCAGTATTGCCAGATAATGCAATGATCTCATTTTCCTTTATATCAAACTGGTGAGCATTTATAGTTAAGTCCACAGCAAAGCTTTGTTTTTTGTATTGCTGCTCTTTTACATATTTGGCTATAGGACCTTTTAATCTTTGTAAATGTCCATATACAGTGGTATATCCATTAGGATGATCAATGTAAATGGCGTTTCCATAACCCCAAGGCGAAATATTTACTCTTGATATCCAGCCATCTGCGGCAGCATAAACATTTTTCCCTTCTGTTCCTCCTGTTTTAATATCTATTCCGCTATGAAAATGATTGGAGCGTAACTCTCCAAAAGTCCCCGATAAATAAATACGACCATTAATAGGTGAACGAAAATAATCTTGTGGATAATTGGTTTGTGCCTGAATAGTAGAAATGCCCAATAATAAGCAGAGTAGTATATAGGAGAGGAGTCGTTCGGATTTCATTAATTTCAATTTAGCATTAATTTACTGCAAATTTAGGAAAAGCAATAAAGGAGTATTCCATTATTTTACGATAATTCTTAACATGAATTGTTGATATTGTTTGAGTATATTCACGTATAAAATTAAAACACAAACGGTGACCGATGTTTTAGTATATTTGTGCCTGAGTACGTTTGTAGAGTGCTTTTATCTTTTGGATTTTGAAGGATATGTGTATGTGGTGTGGATATACTTGTTAGTTACCGCCAAGCAAACAAGATGACAAACTGCGGAGATTAACAATTTAAACACCGCGAAAAAAGCAAGGAATATTTTATTTGCGGAGAATAATTAGTATATTTGTCGCAAATTATGCGAAGAATGAAGGTTTACATACACGAACAAGATAATTGGCCTTATTTTAATTGGGACAACAATAAGGTAATGTTGAAACTTGGAGAAACAAGAAATCTACAAGGAAAATTACTTGGAAAAATGGAGACGCTTGGTTTTGATTTACAGAATGAAGCGCTATTGGATACACTTACACTAGATGTGATAAAATCATCAGAAATAGAAGGTGAATTTTTAGAAAAAGAACAAGTGCGTTCTTCTATTGCAAGAAGATTAGGACTTGATATTGCAGGTTCAGTTCATTCAGAAAGAAATGTTGAAGGAGTCGTTGAAATGATGTTAGATGCAACTCAACGATATCCAGCACCTTTGACATCAGACAGATTATTTGACTGGCATGCTGCTTTATTTCCAACAGGAAGAAGTAATATGTATAAGATTACTGTTGCCGATTGGAGAAAAGAAGGACTAATGCAAGTGATTTCAGGACCTATGGGAAAGGAAAAAGTGCATTATGAAGCACCTAAATTTGAGCGAGTACCACAAGAAATGGATATTTTTCTAAATTGGTTTGAAAATAAGAATGAATTAGATTTAGTTTTAAAAGCTGCAATTGCACATTTATGGTTTGTAACTATTCATCCTTTTGATGATGGAAATGGAAGGATTTCAAGAGCAATTACTGACATGTTATTAGCACGTTCAGATAAAAGTGTTATGAGATTTTATAGTATGTCAGCCCAAATTAGAGTTGAACGTAAGGAATATTATAATATTTTAGAAAAAACACAAAAAGGAAATTTAGATGTTACAGAATGGATTTTATGGTTTTTAAATTGTCTAACAAATGCAATTAACTCAACCGAAGAAATTTTATCTAAAGTGTTTTATAAGGCAGAATTCTGGAAATTTCATTCAACAACAATCCTAAATGAAAGACAACATAAGATGATAAATAAATTACTAGATGGGTTCAATGGGAAATTAACTTCTTCGAAATGGGGAAAGATAAATAAGTGCTCACAAGATACTGCTTTGAGAGATATTCAAGACTTGATACAGAAGGGTATTTTACAAAAAGAAGCAAGTGGTGGACGAAGTACAAATTATGAATTATTAAGAATGCCAGGCGGTAACAATGTGTAAAAATAATAGCCGAGTCAGTAGTAAATTCAAGGGTTGTAGCCCGCTTCAACTTTTGTATAGCTCGACAGAGTATTGCACCGCAGACGGCTACTATTCTTACACTCCACGTTAGCACCAATTATGATGTTCCTTTTTGATACAGATATAAATTTAAAAAATGTATATAAAATATTTTTTGTCCTTTTTGCTTTGTTTTTCAATATTTATCAATTCGGCATTTGCAGATAATAATATTGATAGTCTGGAAAGACAGTTAGCCCTATCGGATGAGTTATCAAAGATAGATGTATTACTCGCATTAAGCAAAGCATATTGGTCGGTATCGCCATCAAAAGGCTTATTGTATTCAGATGAAGCTGTTATATTGGCAAAAAAACATAATAGTAAATATAAAGAAGCAAAAGCATTGTTATACGGAGGTGTAAATGCTTATTACTTAGGGGACTATGAAAAGAGTATCAAGTATTATCAAAAATCGTTAGTAATTGCAAAAGAAATTCATGATATAAGACTCTTAGCCTACAATTTGAATAATTTGGGAATGGTAAATTCTTATTTAAAAAATTATAAAAAGGCAATCAATAATTATTCGGAATCTTCCCTTATTATGAAAGAGTTAGGTGATGAAATTGAATATGCAAAAATCATAAACAATATTGGTGAATTAAATATGATTTTAGGTAATTATGATGAAGCTTTAGCAAATAATTTAAGTATTTTAAAAATAATAGAAAAATCGGATGAGCAAAATCTTTTGCTCTGGCTTCTGAATGATATTGGTTGTATATATAGTAAGAAAAAGAATTATGAAAAGGCTTTGTATTATTTATTTAAATCATTAAAAATCAGTAACGAAATAGATGATAATGTTGGAAAAACAAAAGTGTTAAATCGTATTGGGGTTGTTTTTTTAAAGCAAAAAAATTACAAAAAAGCGAAAGAATATTTTTACAAGGGACTTGAGTTTGCAAAAAAATCAGATACAAAAGAAAACATAAAGGAGAGTTACAAAAATCTTTCAGACTATTACGCTGAGATTAACAATTACAAAAAATCGCTTGATTATTATAAGTTATATAAACAGGTAAGCGATAGCATTCTTAGCGAGAATAAAATTAATAAGATAGTTGAAATGCAGACCAGGTATGAATCTGAGAGCAAAGAAAAAGAGAATAATTTACTTCGTAAAAAAAATGAAGTAAAAGAACTGTTGATTGAAAAACAAACTTACCTGCGAAATTTCCTTATCGTATTATTTGTTCTTTCCATGCTATTGATTGTATTTATATATAATCGTTTATCCATAAAGAGAAAAATAAGCCGTGAACTTGAAGAAAAGAATAACTTGATTACTGCACAAAAAAATAAGTTGGCAGAAACTCTTAGAATTTTACAGGAAACAAATATTGAATTAGTACACCAGAAAAGGGAAATTCAAAGTACTGCAGAAAAATTGACAACTACAAATGAAAAACTCCAAGAATTAAATGCTACAAAAAATAGATTTTTCTCAATAATTGCCCACGATTTAAAAAGCCCGTTTAATGCAATGATAGGGTTTTCGGAGTTGTTAATAAGCCAATTCGATGAACTTGATATATCGACTCAAAAGAATTCTATAAGCATACTATCTCAAAGTATTCAAAACGCCTATAGATTGTTAGAAAATTTACTGACATGGTCTCGTTCACAGATGGGTAATATTTCTTTTAAGCCGGAAGAAGAAAATATTAATTTGTTAACAAACGAAGCAATCAAGATGCTAAGTCAGTTAGCTAAAAACAAAAAAATAAGTTTGTTAAATAAAATTCCCGTTGATTTATTTGTCTTTGTTGATAGTAATATGTTTTCTACAATTATTAGGAATTTAATATCAAATGCAATTAAATTTACACCTAAAGGAGGTGTGATTGAAGTGAATAGCCAATTAGTGAATAATAAAAATAAAGAAAAGTATGTGGAAATATCTATAAAAGACAACGGAATTGGAATTGCACCTGAAATACAATCTAAATTATTTAATATTACGGAAAGTCATTCAACACAAGGAACGGAGAAAGAAAAAGGAACAGGACTCGGCTTAATTATATGTAAAGAGTTCGTGGAAAAGCACGGAGGTAAAATATGGGTTGAAAGTGAAAAAGGAAAAGGGAGTAAATTTGTTTTTACATTACCAATGATTTAGAAAATACTCAACCAATTATAAAATATTGAAATTATACCAGGTAAAAAAAGTAACAATTTAACAAAGAGATGAAACTGGTGCTAACAAATGCATATAAAAAATTGCCGAAATAGTAGTAATATCAAGCGTTGTAGCCCAATTGAACTTTGTCGTAAATTGGAAAATATGTGCTTCGAAATCGGCAACTTTTCATATACCAACCGTTATCAGCCATATGCAAATAAATATATCGAATAAAGAAAAGTTCTTAACTTATTGATTAAGAAAACAAAATGTTTGTTTGGAAATTGTTTTTCCTC
>QMPG01000327.1 GCA_003648455.1 Bacteroidota bacterium | reverse complement strand
AACATCTTTTTTAACTTTCTTTTTAAATACAATCTCAACGGCAGTTTGTAATTGGCGATTTGAAGCATATTCTGCTGATTCATATTCAGGACCAAAAAGCCACCTTGCACTTGTAATTAATGGATGTAATACATGAAGTTCATCAACATTTTTATCACCTGATAATTTTCGGATAGCTTCAATTACAGAAATTCTATTATCAATTTCATCTAAAACACTCAAAGCATCTCTTACTGACCAGTTTTCAAGTAATTTATTTAAGCCTTTTATGTCGTCATCTGTAAGCTTTGATAGTTTTACCAATAAATCTTTTCCGCTTCTTGTTTTTTCAAGATTTATTATTGCTTCAACTGCAATGGAAATTGATTCTTGTTTTGCCGTTGGATGAGAAACTGTAATGTTTTCTATTGCTTCGTTAAGTTCATATCTCGCCAACGGCGATAGTACTGCATAGTCTTTTGAAAAATCATTTCTTATTTGTTCTTTTGTTTCTTCAATATTTTCTTTCGCCACTAAACTGAACATTTCATTAACATATTCACCAACTTCTTTGTAGACTTCATTCATGGCTTCTACCTTCTTGAAGCCTGTCCAATCTTCAAATATACAATCAGCCAAATCATTTGTCTTTACAACTACTGTATAGCGTTTCGCATATTTAGTTCTACCATCAAGTATAAACTCATTACCTAAAATCCAAGAAGGTTCTCCAACTAACCGACCACCCTGCCAAAATGCAATGCCTTGATAAAGTGTTGAGCGAGCTGCTTTTTGTGTATCAATAAAAAGCACTTGGATTGTAATATCACTATTAATTTTGATTTTTCGTGAATCAATAAGCCCAGTTAATTGTTCGAGAGGTACAGTTTTTTTATTGATTGAAACAATAAATTTAGGGTCATGAAGAAATCTTGCAGAAATAATATTAAGAATATTCTCTGACTTCGGTAAATGTTTATCAACTACAACTTCCAACCTTGTTCCACTTTTTGTTGATTTTTCTGAATTAAACTCTTTAATGATGAATGGTTGGGTGTCATTTATTGTCGTAATTACAAATGTAGATTGGTCTCCTTCTGAATTCGTAATCACTTTATATTCATTATTAAAACACAACAAGCCATGACGACCAACACCGTTACGACCATAAGCTAAGCGTTTCCCTTCAATGCCAGTAGGAAATATTACATTTTTGCCTTGATGTTTTAACCTGTTGTAACCCAACATCATCCATCGGTTTTGAAACTGTTCTTTTGTTAATCCTATTCCATTGTCAATAATAATTAGTTTATCCCCAAAATCTTTTGGTATAGTTATATCAACAGTTGTTGCTCCTGCGTCCCAAGCATTTGCAACCAATTCAGTTAATGCAATCTCCGGAGAATGTACTAAAGTGCCAAGAGTTCTAATCAGGTAATCTTCTTCAAATAAAGAAGTTTGTATTATTGATTGATTTTTTTGTTTCTGTTTTGCCATACAATACAATTATTAATCTCCGATTAAAATATTTTCAATTTCTTTACTTGCTTTTTTTAATGCTTCTGTTGTTTTGCCTTTCATTTTTTGTGCTTGTTCTCTTATTTCTGTAATATGATTGGCTATCTCTTTTTGTTTATCAAGTGGTGGTTTAACAATAGGTAATGACTTAATCGTTGGTATTGTTATATTACCTTGAATTGCACCTATTTTATTTCGTTCTATTATTTTTATAAGCAAAGCACTATTAAGATAATATGACAAATATTCTCTGTTTAAATTTTCTGTTTTTGATAGCCTAAATTTTATCATAAAAGAACCAAAAGCAAAGCCATTAATATCTTTTGGAACAATTGCAACAATACCAATTGTCCCACTTCTTGTAATTAAGAAATCATTAGTATTTACAAAACAATTTCCTAATTTACTTCTCGCTTCTTCTGGAAGATAAACTACTTTATTTACATTAATTTTATTTCGTTTTAAATCCTTAATTCTTAATAATGGAACACCATCCGATACATATTGATTATTAAAAGACGCACCGTAAGTTATTTCAGATAAATTAGTACCCAATTTTGAATTTTTGAATTTTGAATTTTCAATTGATGATAATAATTCTTGATAATATATTTGATGATAATTAGGATCATATCTATCTCCCGAAATATCTTTTAACGAAACTGTAAATATTCTGTTTCCCAAAGTATTTTCAGGTGGTTCGGGTAAATTAATTCCTAACTCACTAAGCAAATAACCATCGATACTTGATAAAAGTTTTTCGGCTTCTGCTTCGTTTTGCTTTTTTTGTTCAATAACTTTTTTGGTAATTTCTAAAATTCTTTTGTCTTCAATTATCGGAATTGAAAGCAATGCAGGATAATCCAAAGCAGGTCTTGTTCCGCCTGTACTTCTACGACTTGCCAATTTTTCGGCAATGTCAGAATTTAAATAGGCTGCAAGGGTTTCACTAATTTTTTTACTTCCTGTTTTTATTACGCAAACGTGTTGATTTATATTTCCTTCAAAATTTTCAGGTGCAACTGATGCAATTGCCATTCGCCCAACTCCTGTAATTTTCACCAATAAATCACCTGACGAAACTTGGCTTCTTTTCAGCATTCCGTTATGCGTTTCTTCATTGATGTATTTACAATCTTCAAATTCTAAAATACCTGTTGGCGAAAGATTTTGAACTCTTAAAAAAGGTTTACCGTTTGCTTCATCTGAATAGTATTTTTCAACTTCTGCAGTTTTGGGTGTTGCTCCGCTTGCAATTCCTTTTACATAATCCCTTAATTTTTTAGGTTGTTTTGACAAAACCTTTTTTTCTAACTCAACCAATTCAGGAACATAATAAAAAGGGTCAAGCCGTTTTTCTAATTCGTTTTTTTGCAAAAGAAAAACACGATTAGGATTTAGTTTTGTATTTGAAATAGTGTAACTGCTCATTATAATTCAATTTTATTAATATGAGCAATAAACTTTGAAAGTTCTTTGCCTATTTCAGTTAGTTCATTGTTTTGGGTTTCTCTTCCTGTGGCATCATAGCCAATATCTTCGGCAATTGCCATAAAAATAGAATAATCGTCTAAGGTTGTTTGTTTTGCAGTAAAATATTTCTCAGTCAATTCTTCTTTCAAAAAATTTACTTTGTCTTTGTATTGATTTTGAATTTTGTTTTTATCGTCTTTTATCAATTCCGTAATTTCTTTTTTATTGAATTTCGGATTTTTTTGTTTTGCTTCTGTTTCTAATTTCTTAATCGCTTCTTTTTTCTCTTTTTCCCATTTTTCAATGGTTTCTATATATTTATTCTCTGTTTTTACTTTCTCTTTTAAGTTATCTTTTTGATTTATAATTTTTTCGGTTTGCGTTTTATTGTGTTTGCGTAAAAACAAAACAGAACTTTTTACTCCTGCACCTGTGGCAGAAAACGCAGTTTGTGGCAATGAAACAACTGCTACAATCCTGTATATTTCTTCAATGTTATCTCTTACATATTGCAAACTGCTGTTTGTTAAAATACCGTCAGGAATTACAATTGCTAAATATCCGTTTTCGTTTAAAAACTTATGACACTGTTCAATGAATAAAACTTCTGTGCTTTGACTATCTCTAACTTTTTCTCTCAATGCTTTAACCGACAACCAATCATCTTCTTTTTTTCCAAGATTATATTGATGTAGGTACGCTTTTTCAGTTTGTTTTATACTGCTACCAAAAGGTGGATTAGTTACAATAAAATCGAATGAATTGTATTTGAACTCAAAGTTTTTAGTATTGTTTTGTAAATCGGTGTCTTTTAAAAGTCCGTCTGATGCAATTACGTTGGTATGACCATCATCGTGGATAATCATATTCATTTTTGCGGTTCTTGCAATTTGGTCGTTTATTTCAATTCCGAACAAGTTTTTTTCTGCAAAGTCGTGCCAAAATTTATAATGGTCTTTTTCTTCTTTTATCGGGTCGTAATATTCATTTGCTTGTTCTCTTACTTTGTCAAGAGCATACAGTAAAAAACCACCACTGCCACAACTTGTATCAAGTACTTTTGATTTTTGATTAATAGGAACGCTATCAATTATGAATTTAACAATTGGTCTTGGTGTAAAATATTGCCCAAAATCTCCCCTGAAATAACTACCCATAAAAGTTTCAAAGGCTTTACCCTTACTGTCAAGATCTGTTTTATTTAGGTTTATTCGTTGAAAGTATTTTACAATAGTTAACGTTTCTTGTGCCGAAAGAGAAATACCATCTTTGAAAACTTCGGGTGCTTCTTTTTCTCCAATTGCATAGATTTTCTTAACCCGTTTCAGTAAATCTTCTGGGTCTTCTCCTCTGAATAATTGAAAATCGTAAGGCTCACCGTTTTTTCTTGGGTGTTTCTCGTCCCAAATTTTGCAAAATATGAGTTTGTCTAATTCATCAAATGCAACACTTGGGTTTCTTT
>QMPG01000326.1 GCA_003648455.1 Bacteroidota bacterium | reverse complement strand
TTTTTCTACGCTTAAGAATTACCAACAAATTTGGTGTTTTTAAAACCCCAAATTTGGGTACTTCTAATGCGGGGTTTACTTGCGTGAGCTCACCGCCAGCTGGCGGTTCGGTTCCCGCTTTACGCCCCTCTATCCATCGCTTATTCATGCAATTCACTTCGTTTTTGCATAAAGCGGGTTAAACATTATTATGCAATAATAATTTCGCTGAATATTTCAAAATTCACAAAAAAAATTGCGTAAATACAAATTGGGATTAGTTGATGAGAATGGTTAAAAAAAGCCATGAACTAATGACGGCGAAGCCAAATGACTAACAACGTCTAATCCGAAATACATGGATAAATATCTGCAAAATACGAATACATAATATTTTTTTATCCCTTTTTCTTCTTAACAGAAAAACCAAAACGACCAATCATCTTACCGAGTTCATAATAAAAACCGTGAGAATAAGCAATTGGCTCTGCTTTAAACAATTTAAACTCCCCTGTTTTTGGATTTATAAATTCCTCATCAGCACTAACATTAACAACTTCGGCAATAAACATATGGTGAGAACCAAGAGGAATAATATCTTTAACTTTACATTCAATATTTACAGGAGATTCAATTATTATAGGAGCTTTTACTTTTTGTGCTTTCCCTGCTGTTAATTTCATCTCTTTAAATTTATCATGTTCCCTGCCCGACTTCACTCCACACCAGTCAGTTGCGTATGCCAATTTTTTAGTTGTGATATTAATCACAAACTCCTTGTTCTTTCTTATTATTTCATACGAATGTCTTTCAGGTCGTATAGAAACATAACACATAGCAGGATTTGTGCAAATCGTTCCTGTCCAAGATATTGTAATAATATTATATTCATTAACATCTGAACCACAACTTACCATAACAGCAGGCAAAGGATAAATCATTGTTCCGGGTTTCCATTGAAGTTTTGCCATTATCAAAGTAAAATTTTATTTTTTAAATAAAGTTGTTAATTTTATCTTTTATTATTCCCAAAAGTAATAATATTACTTTTTAAATGAAAATTACAACTAAGTTGCTTTTTAAATTATGAAAAAATTCTTCAAAAATCTTCTTATAATATTTATCACAATAATAATAAGCATAGGTTCTTACATAGCATACATTCATTTTAGCGAAACAAAAACACGCACGGCAATTAGCATTGTTCCTTCAGATGCTATATATATTATTGAAACAACAAACCTATCAAAAGCGTGGAACGAGTTTAATAAAACGAATATTTACGAAGCTTTACTTCTAAACAATAATTTTAATGAAGTAAATAATAATTTACTGACTATTGATTCTCTTCTGAAAAAGAATTTTGCAACAGACTTATTACTCAGCAACCGACCCTTTTTAATGTCAGCTCATATGACTTCAGGAGTAGATTATGATTTTCTTTATATTATTGATTTTCCTGAAATTTCAAAATTATCAATTATGACAAATGCATTAAAAGCATTTAATTATACTGTAAACACTCGTCATTTTAAGGGTTGTGATTTTTTTGAATTAATTGATAATAAAACAAGCAGCAAATCATATTTGGCAATAATTGACAATTTAGTTGTTTTCTCCCAAAAGGGAATTTTAATTGAGGACGCATTATTACAAAGAAACGACAATTCATGGAAAAACAACATCAAGTTTCAAGATGTATCTCAGCAACTAAGTAATCAAAACCTTATAAAATTTTATTTCAATTATTCTCAATTAAATAGGTTTGCAAATACTTTCTCGCCAACTGAAAATGAAATCATTAACACAACAAGTCAATCATTAATGTTCTCAGCTTTCAATGCAAATATTAAAAAAAATCACATTATTCTTGAAGGTTATACTAATATGAACGACACAATAAAATCATATTTTAAAGCTCTGTCGATGGTTGAACCTGCAAAAATGAGAGCTCATAAAATAATACCCGACAAGTCTGCAATTTATCTTCCATTGTGTTTTGATAATTTTAAAGACTTCTACTCAAAATTATCAAATCAATTCAACACTCTTAATTCGAAAGAGTTTAATCAATACCAGAAACAAAAAAATAAAATTGAAAAAATATTTAAAATTAGTATTGAAGATGATTTTTTAAGCTGGATAGGAAACGAAATTTCTTTTGTTAAACCCGGGACAAATGCAACTGCAAATAAAAATGATGCTATAATAATTATTCACACAAAAGACATTGACAAAGCAAGCAATAAATTAAACCATATCACAAAACAAATTTCAAAGCACTCACCTTTAAAATTTGATGTTGTAAATTATAAAACTCACGAAATAAATTTTCTCAACATTAAAGGGTTTTTTAAACTTTTGTTTGGTAAACTTTTTTCCGGAATTCAAAAACCATATTTCACTATTATCGACAATTTTGTTGTTTTTAGTAATTCTAAAACTTGTTTAATTGATATGATAGATGAATTTACTAAAGGCAACACTCTTAAAAACAAAACTTCTTTCGATAATTTTATTGAAGATTTCAACACGAAATCAAACCTTGGGTTATTTATTCAAACACCTGAACTATACTCTCATGTGTTTAAATACAGTAACAACAAAACAAAAAAAGAAATCAAAAAAAACAAACAAGTAATAATAAGTTTCACAAACATTGGTTTTCAATTAATTTCCGACAACAATATTCTTAAATCTAAATTAATAGCAAATTACGACAAAAACGCAGTTGTAAATAAAGAGCTCGAAGATTTAGAAGTTTCTACTGAAAATGAACTTTTCATCACTGAATATGATTCTTTACAATTTAAAATTAATTTAGAGCCCCAATATTTAGAAAAAGATGGTGCCTTTTTAATAAATTATGAAAATGGAAAAACAAAGTATGAAGGAACTGTCAGCGATAGAAAAATTGTTGGTTTATGCCGTTCATATTATGAAAGCGGAAACATAAAAAGTTCTGTAAACTACAAAAACGGACAAGCAGATGGTTTTGCCACATTTTATTACGACACTAACAAACAAACAATTAAGGCTGAAATTGAATTTAAAGAAGATGAAATAATAAATATTTATCGAGAATTTTACGAAAATGGAAAGAGGAAAGCAATAATAAGTTTTGAAAATGGGAAATTTGACGGTGATGCAGCTTCTTTTTATAAAAACGGTATTTTAAAAATGAAAGGAAAATATAAAAATGGTAAAAAAAACGGCAAATGGGAATTCTTTACTAAAACAGGAGAAATCATTAATAAAACAAAATGGAAGCATGGCATAAAAAAATAATTCTTAACTTTGTACATTAAAAACGACAAAAAAAATGACAACCGAAATAAATTTTGATGATATTAGACCATATAACGATAGTGAAATTAATCGTGCTGTAAAACAACTATTAGAAGAACCTCAATTTATTGAATTTGCACATTTATTGTTCCCCAAATTAAACGAAAGAGTTATTAGAAGAAAATTTAAAAATATTCATTCTACAATAGGTATTCACAAACGTGTTGTTACTCCGGTAATTTCTGAAATAATTGACAAAACTACCAAAGATGTTACATGTAGTGGAATTAAAAATATCAAAAAAAACAAAAATTATCTTTTCATTTCAAATCACCGCAACATTATTCTCGATTCTCTTTTGCTAAACCACCTATTAGTAAAAAATCGTTTTAAAACTGTAGAAATTGCCATTGGAGATAATTTGTTAATTTACCCGTGGATAGCGAATGTTGTAAAACTTGATAAAAGTTTTATTGTTAAGAGAAACGTTCCTGTTAAACAAATGCTAGATGCTTCCAAACAATTATCTGCTTACATTAGGAAAACAATTACCGAAAAGAAAAATTCAATATGGATTGCTCAGCGCGAAGGAAGAACAAAAGACGGAGACGACAAAACACAAACAAGTCTGCTCAAAATGCTTAACATGAGTGGAGACAAAACGCCTTTTGAAAACTTTGATTTTTTAAATATCGTTCCTGTTGCAATTTCTTATGAATATGACCCTTGCGATGCTTTAAAAATTACAGAAAGAATTGCCAAAGAAAATAACCCCGACTACAAAAAAGGCCCTAAAGACGATATTAGAAGCATGAATCTTGATATCTCGGGATATAAAGGGCGTGTTCATTTTTCTATTGGAGAACCTATGTCTGACAAACTAGAAGTATTAAACACTATAAAAAACAAAAACGATCAAATAAAAGTCCTAACTTCTCTTATCGATAAAGAAATTCATACAAACTATAAACTCTGGCCGGCAAATTACATTGCCTACGACTTACTTAACAAAACAACTGAATATAATGACAAGTATTCAGAAGAAGAAAAAGAAGCCTTTTTAAAATATCTAAACAAACAAATTAATAGTATTCCTGAAGAAAAAAGATTTAATATTGATTTATTAATAAACATGTATGCACAACCTGTTTTTAACAAAATTATTCATAATAAATAA